>JALOLM010000017.1 GCA_025455985.1 Candidatus Nanopelagicales bacterium
GCCAGCTCGATGGCCACCCGCTCGTAGTGGCGCTGGATCGACTTCATGATGATGAACAGCACGGGGATCGCGATGCACACGATCCAGGCGCCCCGCGTGAACTTGGTCCCCAGGACAATCACCAGCACCGATCCGGTCATGACAAAACCGATGCTGTTCACCACCCGCCTACGCACATACGACGAGCGGACGCTGGGATCCTCTTCTGTGCCCAACAGTCGCGTCCAGTGACGGATCATGCCCAATTGGCTCAGGGTGAAACTGATGAACACCCCGACGATGTACAGCTGGATCAGCGCCGTCACACTCGCGTCGAAGATGTAAACCAACGCGATCGCCAAGAAAGCCAGCGTGACGATTCCGTTGCTGAACGCAAGACGGTCGCCACGGTTGTGCAACTGCCGCGGAAGGTAGTTGTCCTGCGCCAGGATCGAGCCCAGTACGGGGAAGCCGTTGAAGGCTGTGTTGGCAGCCAGCACCAGGATCAGGGCGGTCACCGTCGAGACGAAGATGAACATCGGCGTGAAGTTGCTGAAGACCGCCTGGGCGATCTGGGCGATCACCGTTTTCTGATCCTGACCCTCGGGCAAGCCGATCAGGTCCGCGCTGTTCTCTGCCACCTTCACCTTCGTCACGAGCGCGAGCAGGGTGATCGACATGAACATCGTGATGCTCAGCACCCCGAGCATCACGAGGGTCTTGGCGGCGTTCTTGGATTTCGGTTTGCGGAAGGCCGGGACACCGTTGGAGATCGCCTCGACGCCGGTCAGCGCCGTACAACCGGAGGAGAACGCGCGCGCCAGCAGGAACACCAGTGCGGCGCCGGTGAACGTGGCCTCGGGCTTGATCTCGTAGTTGGCCGACTCGGCGAGGATCTGATCGCCCGCGGCCAGCCGGACTCCGGCGGTCACGATCATGGCGAAGATGCCGAAGATGAAGGCATAGGTGGGGATGGCGAACAGCGTGCCCGACTCCCGGACCCCGCGCAGATTCAGCAGCGTGACGATCACGATCATGCCGATCGTGAGGGCCACCAGATGTTGGCCGAACCATGGGATGGCTGAGGCGATGTTCGCCGACGCCGCCGACATCGACACGGCCACCGTGAGGATGTAGTCGACCAGGAGGGCACTGGCAACGGTGAGACCGGAGTTGGGACCGAGGTTGGTCGTCACGACCTCGTAGTCACCACCACCGCTGGGATAGGCCTGAACGTTCTGACGGTAGGAGGCCACCACCACGAGCATGACCGCGACGACGCCGAGCGCCACGTACGGCGAGAACGCAAAAAGCGCCAGGCCACCCAGCGACAGCACAAGCAGGATTTCTTGGGTCGCGTACGACACAGACGACAACGCGTCGGAGGCGAACACCGGCAGCGCGATCCGTTTGGGCAGCAGGGTTGCGTGCAGATTCTCACTGCGCTGGGCCCGGCCGAGCAGGATCTCCTTGGGTGAGAGCACGACTCGATCGTAGAACCCCCGCCCTTCTGCACGCGCGCAAGGCGGCACTTGCCCTGCGGGTTACAGCAGGCGGGCAGTAGCGTTGAGGGGTGCACTTCGTGGTGATGGGTTGCGGCCGAGTGGGTTCCCGGCTGGCGCGCAATCTCGATGAGATGGGCCATTCGGTGTCGGTCATCGACCGGCTCGAATCGTCTTTCAGCCGGCTGGGGTCCAACTTCGAGGGGGCGACGATCCAGGGCATCGGCTTCGACCGTGACACCCTGTTGGCCGCCGGCATCGAGCAGGCGCAGGCATTCGCCGCTGTCAGCAGCGGTGACAACTCCAACATCGTGGCGGCCCGGGTGGCCCGCGAGAAGTTCTCCGTGGAGCGGGTGGTCGCACGTATCTACGACCCCCGACGGGCTGCCATCTACGCACGCTTGGGCATTCCGACGGTGGCAACCGTCGCGTGGAGTTCCGAGCAGATCATGCGTCAACTGCTGCCGGGCGACCCCGAGCAGATGTGGATCGACGACACCGGAGCCGCGGTCCTGCACCGGGTCAATCTGGATCGCTCCTGGTACGGCCACCGTGCGGAGGATCTGACCTTCGCGTTGCCCAGCAGGGTGGCCATGATCTACCGGGAGGGCGGGGTCGTGGTACCCACGGCGGACAGTGTGCACCAAGAAGGGGACGACCCGGTCCTGCTCACCGCAAAGGAGTCCGTTGAACAGGTCAGTGAGCACTGTGCAGGCAAGGCGGTGACCCCCGAATGAAGGTGGCAATCGCAGGTGCGGGCAAGGTCGGAAAGTCCATCGCACGCGAACTCGTGGGGATCGGGCACGAAGTCCTGCTCATCGACCGGGACACCGACATCGTCTCCGGCACCACGATCGAGGGGGCCCAGATCGTCAAGGCCGACGCCTGCGAGATGGCGTCGTTGGACCAGGTAGGACTCGAGCAGTGCCAGGTCGTCGTGGCCGCCACCGGTGACGACAAGGTCAATCTCGTCGTATCACTGCTGGCCAAGACCGAGTACGGCGTACCCCGTGTTGTGGCGCGGGTGAATCACCCCAAGAACGAGTGGCTTTTCGACGACATGTGGGGGGTGGACGTTGCGGTGTCCACGCCGCGGTTGCTGAGCGCTCTGGTCGAGGAGGCGGTCGCGGTCGGCGACCTGGTGCGCCTGATGACGTTCCGGCAGAGCAAGACGAACCTGGTCGAGATGACTCTGCCGTACGACTCCAATGTGATCGGGCGTGCCGTCGGGGACGTGGAGTGGCCGGTCGACACCGCGTTGGTGGCAATTCTGCGCGAGGACCGGGTGATCTCACCCAGCGCTGACGACCCGCTGGAAGTCGGAGACGAGTTGCTCTTCGTGGCAACCGATGAACAGGAGAAGGCCCTCTCGGACCTCCTGCACTGACCGCCTTTCGGCTGATCCTGCCGACTTGGGACGCGGGTCACTTCTCTGCTTTGTCGGCATTCCGCCGACCGGCACGAGTGGGCGCCGTCCTCGCCGCGAGGTTGGAGAACAGTCACCCGGCCCTTTTTGCGGTTCTTCGGATCTCAGCGGGGCCCTCTACTCCCCCGTTCAAATCCGAAGCGCCCCACAATAGGTGCCAGATTCCTGAATTGGGCGTGTCTCGGTGCCACCTTTCGGGGACTTCGGATGTGAGGGGAGAGTCTGGCCGTGCGGTGGGGCCGCGTGCTTTTCAGGTTGGCGGCACCCCTTGATCAACCTGGTAGGTACACCCACAAGGCCCCAATGTGGACAATTCGGACGCATTTACGTACATTTTGGGTTGATCAAGGTCACTCAGGCGCCATTCTCAACCGCAAAAGTACGCGTGCACTCATCACCGGCCGCAGCCGCGAGGCCGGTCGCACAAATTGACTGATTAGCCGCGATGAGCGGACCGAACCACGAGCCGCCCAGTCCACACCGGGTCCAAACCCCCGCTGAAATCCGAAGCACCCCTTTAGCACCATTTCGGGCCGCCCGAGCACTCCCGCTCAAACCCGAATCAGCCCACGCGGGCACACGGTTTGGGCCCCTTGACCGGGAGCCCGCCGAGGGTCTCGAGTCGGCCCGCAATCGCCTGTCCGGCCGCCCAGCCGGAGGCCGCCACGTCCCCGTAGGTCAGAACCCGTTGCCGGGCTGCACCGTTGAGCGCTGCGTAGGGCGAGCCGGTGGCCACCCAGACATCGGTGGCGCCGGGCGACCCGGACGACACCACAACCCGGATCCCGCCGGAACGCACACCAGCAGCCCGCAGGCCTTGCCGAACCCCTTCGGCCACCGGACCGGACCCGATAACAGTGGCGCCATTGCCGACCAGTTTGCGACACGTGCCGAGCACCGTGATCCCGGCCTCGGCGCCGTCCCGCGCGATCCGCCGGGTCAGCTTCGTTCCGGGTTTCGGGGGGTATGTGGGTGGCGCCTCGAGCAGGCCGAGCCGCTGCTTGGCGGCCAGCACGTGTTCGACCGCATCGCGCACACGGGCTTTGCTCAATCCGGAACCCTGGGCTGCCAGCACTTGAGCCACAGCCCGGTTTGGGTCGTTGGGCATCAGCAGCACGTCGCCTCCGGCCCGGATGACTTCCACCGCCAGTTTCGGACGACTGGCGACTGCGGCCATCCCCAGGGAGTCGCTGACCACCAGTCCATCGAAGCCCATGCGCTCACGAAGGATCCCGGTCACGATCTTCTTGGAAACGGTCGCCGGTCGGTTGTCGTATGCGGGCACCGTGACATGGGCAACCATGATCGCCGGCACCCCGGCGTCCACGGCGTCCTGGAACGGGGGCAAGTCGATCCGGGCCATCTGCGCACGTGAGTGTGTGACCTTGGCCAGTCCCAGATGGCTGTCGGTCGCCGTGTCGCCGTGGCCTGGGAAATGCTTCGCCGTGGACAGAATTCCCGCCTGGTCGAAACCCTCCACCTGACCGGCCACAGCCCGGCCCACGACACCGGGGAAGGCGCCCGGTGATCGGATCCCGATGACCGGGTTGCTCGGCCGCACATTCACGTCGGCCACTGGCGCGAAGTCGAGATTGACACCGGCCGCGGCCAGCCATCGTCCGGTCACCTTCGCGACATTGGTTGCGGCTTGCGACCCACGTTCGGCGTCGCCGGCGACCGCTGCGCCCAGCACCATTGCACCCGGCAGCGTCACCGGCATCCGCAACCGGCGCACGAGAGTGCCGTTCTCCTGATCCGCGCCGATGAGCAGAGGCGGGAGGCCTAGTTGACGTGCCTGCGCCTGGGCGGCCTTCACCACAGCCCGCCACTGCTTGGCGTTGCCCTGAGCCATGATGATCAACCCGCCGGGTTTCGTGTTACGCACGACAGCCCGGGCGGCAGCCGGATCCAGGGTGTCGATCGAAGGCATGATCAATTGCCGCACGCGCTGCGCACGAGTCAACCCTTGATAGACATCGTCGACGGGATCGACCACGGCAGTCGGCGAATCGGTCACCGCCTGAGCCACCTGGTCACTGGCCGTGCCGCCGCCGCACGCGGCCAGGGCGACGGCACATGCGGCCACAACCATTGTTCGCATCGCCCCAGCCTAAGTGGTTCATGTGCCGCCCGAGTCCACCGGCGGCGAGCGGCCTTACGGCAGTGGACTCACGCAAGGCCGCGCCATGCCCCGGATCGCCGAACGGGGGAATCAACGGCATCACAGCACCGACGTGAGGCAGAATGATAGGCGCGAGCGGACACACCCCGTCCGATCCGAAGAATGTCAGCCGGAGATCCCGGCCGACCAGGAGGTGTTTCAATGAGCGTTCTGTCCCAGATCTTCGAACCCCTCGGCCTGCACACTGCAACCGATGCCGACGCAGAGGTCATCATCTTGCGCGACGTCCCCTCAGCGGCGTTGCTCGACGAGATCGGACGGCGGGAACACGCCATTGTCTGCTCGACGAACCCGCAGGCGCTCCAGGCGCTGGGCGTCGCCACATCGCGGTTGCCCGCTCGTCCCTCACAGGACCCACTGGTCGCCGACCCGGTGCACACAGTCGTGGCCGGCCGACTGACTTTCCCCCTCGCAGGCGCGTTCGGCATCGATGCTGACGAGGTCTGGGCCACAGCTGACGACGTGCCCGTAGCCGGCAAGATCGGGTCACTGGCCGTGCTGGCCGGCCGGTGGGAAGACGTGGCGGCCACCGACGACGGTGCCGTGTTCTGGACCGAGACGGTTCTGGACCGTCACGACCCCGACGTCGTGGCTTCGGTGCTGTCGGCACTGACCCTTCCCGGCCCTGAGGTGGATCACCCGCCGGTGAGCCTCATCGACGGTTCCGGATGGTCGGTTCCTGACGTCCCCGATGTCCCGATCAACTCCCCGGCCTTCCTGCAGGCTGTTGCCCACGCGGGGCGCACCCTTCCGGCAGCCGTCTACGAGGCACTCGTGGATTTCGTCGACGATGCGCCTGCCAGTGGTGCGTTGCTGCTGGAGAACATGGCGCTGGGTGACCTGCCACCAACCCCCGAGGACCCCCTGCTGGCAGACAAACCGGACCGGATCTCCGAGTTCACCCTGCTGACAGTCGGACGTCTGCTGGGTCGACCGGTGGGTTACCTCCCGGAGCACGGTGGCGACGTGGTGCAGAACATCTCCCCCACCCGCCGCAACGCCGACCGCCAGGTGTCGACCTCCAGCAAGTCGATGCTGGAATTCCACACAGAGGCCGCGTTCCACCCCCACCGGCCGCGCTACCTGCTCCTGCTGTGCCTACGCGGTGACCCTTCAGCGGCCACGACGCTGTGCAGCATCTCCGCGGTGCTGGACACCCTGACTCCACGCTCGCGGGCGGTGCTGTTCCAACCGCGGTTCACCACCGGTATTGACGAGTCCTACGCCGGTGGCCGCTCTGAGGCCCGATCGGTGCAGCGTCCGGTCCTGTACGGAGACCCTGAGAACCCCAAGATGTGGCTGGATGCCGATCTGATGAGCGGGATCGACCCGGATGCTCAAGACGCCCTCGACGAGTTGGCCCGTCTCGTGCGCGAGCACGCGACAGGGGTGACCCTCAAGGCCGGCGACCTGCTCGTGGTCGACAACGACGTGGCGGTGCATGGACGGACGCCGTTCAAGCCGCGTTTTGACGGCACCGACCGATGGCTGCAGCGGACTTTCGTCGTGGCGGACCACACTGCCGCCGACGGATCCCGCAACGGCCGGGTGATCACCACGGAGTTCATCGCCTAGCGACACGCGTCCCGGCAGCCCTAGGCTCGGACCACAGTCACGGCCGAGATTGGGGCGCACCGGGTGAAGACGGAGAACATCAACCACGCATTCCTGGACCCGGTATTGACCGGTGATCACGTGGACACGTACTACCACTTCGGTGCGGCCAGCAACGATCCGATTCTGCGTGGACTGCGAGACGTCAAAGCGGTGATCATGGCCGGATCGGGGCACCGGATCCACGAGTTCGCCCAGACCTGGAGCCGGATGAACGGCGACGCGGAGATAATCGCCTTCCCCAAGGAGGAGCGGTTCGTCACCCGTTATTGCCACGGGGTCCTGTACGCCTCGCACGGGATGGGTATGCCCAGTGCCAGCATCGCGGTGCAGGAGTTGATGCGCATGGTCTACTTCCTCAAAGGCGGCGACCTCGATGCCCTGGAGGAGATCTTCTGGGCACGGGTGGGCACCAGTGGCGGGGTCGGCCTGGAGGGGGGCAGCATCGTCGCGACAACCGAGGGTGTGATGGCCGACCTTCAGCCCTACCGGGTACTCAACGGGGGTATGGGTGAGTACTGGTTCGACAGCACCTTCCCGCAGGCGGTGATCGATGAGGTCGTGGCCGTGAACGCCGAGGCCGGGTTGGCGGTCGTCCCGGGCAAGACCGTGGCCGGCAACGAGTTCTTCCTCGAGCAGTTCCGTCTCGACGGCGCCATCTGCATGGAGAACCCGGACAGCAAAATGGCCTGGCTGGAGTGGATCTACGACAACGGTGTGCGCAACATCGAGATGGAGGGGGCCATGCTGGCCGGCTACCTCAACCACTGGGGCTTCGGAAAGTTCGCGATGATCTGCACCACTCTGCTGAACCGACTGCACGGAGACCAGGTGACAGCATCGCCGGAACAGTTGCACGAATACAGTGAGCAGTCCGGGCAGGCGATGTTCAACTACCTCGCAGCCACGCTCGGCTGACCAGTGACGCCCTGGCGTGGGATTCCGACACGTCCGGACCCCATCTCACCCCGACAGCCGGCTCACGTCGCTCTTCGCGGGCACCCATCGGGCAACCACCGCGGCCAGCACGGCCTTTGCAACCGGCTTCGCGACGAAATCGTCCATTCCGGCAGCCACGCACTCCTGGCGAGTCTGTTCGAGTACGTTCGCGGTCAAGGCGATAACCGGTGTTCGACCCGACGTTTCCCTGGCTCGCCACCGACGTGTGGTCTCAAGGCCATCCATCGCCGGCATGTGAACATCCATGAACACCAGGTCGAAACGCCGTGCAGCCAGGGTCTGCAGAGCGGCAGGCCCGTCTGAGACGACCTCCACCCGGCAGCCGATCCGCTCCAGCATCGCCTTGGCCACCATCTGGTTGACGGTGTTGTCCTCGACCAGCAGCACCCGCACCCTTGCGTCATCGGGATCCACCTGATCCCCGGACGTTTCCAGGTCGGCAACACGAGGCGGCAGTTGCAGCGGAACCCGCACCGTGAACCGCGATCCCTGGCCAAGGCGACTGTGGGCCTGGATGCTCCCGCCCATGCCGACGATCGTGCGGTGACAGATCGCAAGGCCGAGACCCGATCCCCCGAAACGGCGAGACGTCGACGCGTCGGCCTGGACGAACGAGTCGAACAACGTCGGCAAAGCGCTGGGCGCCATCCCGATACCGGTGTCGGTGACACTGAACCGCAGTTCGTATCCGTCGTCGATCGGATGTCCCCCGATCCGAACTTGGACGCCGCCGGTCGAGGTGAACTTGCACGCATTACCCACCAGGTTCGTGATGACCTGTCGCAGCCGATTGGCGTCGCCGACCACGCGGGTGGGCAGGCCTTCCTCGACACTCACGTCCAGTGACAGTCCCTTGCTCTGCACCTGGGAGCGCAGAAGACCCGCCGCGTCGGCGAGTTCGGCCCCCGGATCGAAGGGCAGTGACTCGAACTCGACCTGCCCGGATTCCAGCCGCGACAGGTCCAGCACGCCAGTGATCACCGACATCAGCTCATCGGCGCAGTCATGGGCGACCTCGATGTAGTGGGACTGTTCAGAGGTCGGCTGGCAATCACGCAGGAGTTCGAGCATTCCGGTCACGCCATTGAGCGGCGTGCGGATCTCGTGGCTCATCGTCGCCAGGAACTCGCTCTTGGCGCGGTTGGCGGCCTCAGCCCGCTCACGCGCTTCGTGCGTCTCGGTGACGTCGATGTGGATGCCCACCATACGGACCGCCCGGCCCTCGGCATCGCGCAGGATCATTCCGCGGGACATCACCCAGACGTATCGTCCATCCGCGTGACGCAGCCTGTGGGTGTTCTCGTAGTGATGACCTGGCTCGCGCAATGCAGTCTGCACCCGTTCGAGCGAGGCAGCGCGATCCTCTGGGTGGATGCGGTGTTCCCACTCGCGGAACTCGTCACCGATCTCGTCGTCGCGGTGGCCAAGCATCTGCTTCCAGCGCCGCGAGTAGTAGACCCGCGATGTGTCGACGTGCCAGTCCCACAGTCCTGCCGCGCTGCCGTCGAGCGCCAGCTTCAAGCGCTGTTTCTCCACCTCGAGCTGCTGCACCTGCTGGGCGATCCGGGCGCTGTGCCAGCGTGCCTGGATCAGCGATCCGATCTGGTGGGCCATCAGCGACAGCGGCCCGACCTGCGCACGCTCCAGGCAGGGGAAGAAGCGGCTGCCGGTCTCGCGCACGCCCACGACGAGCAGTGCGATCGGGGTGCCGTCGGATCCGTTGCACATCGTCGCCGCCAACTGATGGAACCCCGGACCTACCAGATCCCTGGACTCCGCCGCGTTCCACAGCGAGGCTCGGTTGCCCGCGGCGCCCACACCCGCTCTCAACATGTGCGTGGACCGCAGGTCGAAGATCCCAGAATCGGCACCGTGGCACACCACCACCTGGCCGACGGCCTGCTGGGGCCAGTCGACAGCGATCAGGGCGGCCATCTCGACCTCGAAGATCTTGCAGACGGCCTCGACACTCAGGCGCGCGAGAGCTGCCTGGTCCTCCACGGCCATGGCGTCCGCGTAGAACTCGTGCATCTGCTCGAACCGCGAGACCTCTCGGTCCAGCCGATCGCGGGTGGCGATGAGTTCTTGCTGCTGCCGCGCCAGCCGGGCAACCTGTTCCTGAAGCCCGATCTCGGCCGCCACTGCGGGGCTCACGGCTCGCGGCGCACGAGCGCGTACAGGGCGGTCGTGTAGTTGTGGTAGGTGTTCTCGCCGCCCAATCGGGCGAACTCGCCGAACCCGTACATGCCCAGCCAGGGTGGGACCTCCCCGTCGACCGACAGCGGGTATTGCATCCGCCCGACCAACTCCTCCTTCATGACCCGGTTGAACAGGAACCTGCCGCGGGCCAGGCAGTCGGCATGGAACACGGCGATCACTTCGTCGTCGCCGATCCGCTGCGTCATCTGGTTCATCATGCGATCCATGTCGTCAAAGATCCGCTGCTCGTCCCGCACGGTGAGCCAGAGTTCGGTGCCCTCAGGGCAAGTGGTCGGGTAGTGCATGGTGCCGTCGGAGTCCCGCTTGGTGACCACGCGCAATATGTGGTCGTTGCCATACTCGGCCGCGAGATCCTCCGGCAGTCGCTCAGCCAGCGCGCCGATGGGGATCGTGTCGCCGCACGTCGCCGATTCGGTCAGTGCCAGGCGCTTGGTGTACTCGCCCCACGCAGGCCTGCCGTTCAGTTCGATGATCTGGTTGCCCTTGGACAGTGTCACCACCAGGGGCTCACCCACCGCCACGAAGCCGTGCGTCGCCTGCGTGACGGCCCGCAACGTGGGATCAGCGAAGCCCACCGCCCAGGCACCGTGTTCCATGACAGCACCGCCGGCCATCTGAAAACTGGTGATCCCCTTCATGTTGTCCGACGACGTCGCGCCCACCACCGTGACCTCAGGGCCGAGGACATCCTCGAACCCGCTGACGACCTCATCGTTGGCGATATCGATCCCCGACCCCAGGAAGAGCACAACGTTGACCTGTGGATTGGCATGATGCAACGCCCTGGCCAGCCGCTGGCCGCATTCCCGGCTGTTCTCGGCATAGATACCGTCGAGCGCGGCTACGGCCAACTCCTGGCCCCCGCGTACCGTCATCAGGGCCACGTCATGCATGGACTCGCTGACTCCCTCGCTGCCCACCACCCCGCAGCACGAGGACCCCACGATGGTCGCGCTGGGAGCCAGCCGAGCCGCTTGGTCGATGAGCGCCTGATGGTCATGTCCCATCGACGCGTAGATGATCACGAGGTCGCAGTCTGTGTCGTCAACCCCCAGCGCCGCCTGCATGCACTCGGTCACGGCTGCCGATGAGTTGACCATCCGAACGCTCGCGGATGCGAAATCCAACATGTGAACCGCCTTCCCTACCCGCGACCACGCTGACGCAACGGGTTCAGGGCCGGTTCAACACTTCCTCAAGAAATCCTCAAGAAGACCGTCCGCCACCGCCGCAGCACACGGTCCAGCCGGTGCCACACAGACGCTCGAACTCCTCGCGGCGCCGCTGTTCAGACCGAGAAGGCCGCTGCGGTGGCTCGCTGACCTGCTCGGTCGGTTCGGAGGTGTTCGTGGGCGTCACTGGTTGTGCGTAGTGACCGGCACGACCTGTGGGCGCCCGGCTGCGCGCATCACGGTGGCGGCGATCAGACCGAGAATGGCGGCGTCATCGGCGATGCCCAAGGGGCCGGCGATGATCTCGGGGATGAAGTCGAAGGGAGAGATGACATAGAGCAAGCCGAGGATGATCATTGCGACCTCGGTCTTGGAAAGGCGACTCATGTTTCCATTTTGAACGGCAAAGCCCGATCTGGCAAGACAATTGTCAAGCAGAAATTCCAGGCTTCATGAGGCCTGCGGAAACCTTCCAGAATCGCCGGGCGAGTCTGCCGTGGTCAGCACCGTCCCACATCTACTTGACGAACTCGCAGAATCCGTAGTGGTTCCCGCGGTCCCATGCTGCGGCTCCGGGGACGTACCACGTGCGCAGGGTCCAGCCCTTCTTCCTGAGCTTCTGGCACGACTTCTGCGTCTTGGTGAGCATCTTGTTCGTGCCCGGATACTGCGCGACGGAAATCCAGACCTGGTTGGTGAGCTTGACCGCGTCGGGCTTGGAGCACTTCATGCCGCGCCACCCGCGGGGGTTGAGGCAGACATACGGTTTCAGGCCCTTGCCCTTGACCGAGCCGGTGCGCGAGGCCGGTGCGGTGAGCTTCTGGTTGCGGCTCTGACCCAGGCAGGCCGCCCAACGCTGGGAGGCGTTCCACTCGTCGACGGTGGGCAACTGGATGTTGAGCCTGGCGGATCGCGGCATCACATAACTGGACTTCGGGTACTTCGGCTTCGTTTTCGTCCATGCGTAGTTGACTGCCACCGGTTGGCAGGCCCGGAAGGCCCACGCCTTCACCGAATCCGCGGCGTAGCCGGCGGCAGCCACATCTGCTGGCAGCTGGACGATGCCGAGGACCTCACCGTTGTGGGGCAGGGCACAGTCGACCGCAGTGGCAGTGAACGCGTCCTGGACCCACTGGTCAGCCGAGTAGGTGAAGCACGTGCTCGCGGGCGGCTCGGCGGCCTGGGCGACTGCGCCGAACCCTGTCATCGACACGGCCACCGTCACCGCGGCCACAAACGTCGCTCTCATCGTTCATCCTCCGACATCCATACGAACAGCCGATCCCGCCACGTCTGGGTCCGGGTCCGCTGACACAACAGGTCGTGATCACGCTTGGTGTCCCACCACTGGGCCACCAGGATCGGTCCCCCCTGCACTGAGGTCACCCGACACATCCGCCGGGCATCCGAGTAATCGGTGTTCGACCACGGATGCCCCCCTGCCGTGCGCCACTCCGGCAGGCCGTACCTGGCTGAACCGATGATGTCGCGCCACGGACCCGGTGATGTGTAGAAACCCACGTCGAGGCCTGCATCGCGGTAGCCGCGCAGCACGCCGTCGAGGACTGCCTTGTTCCGCTTCTGGCTCGACGTCCAGGGCGCCACCGGGTACGGCTCGACGTCGACCCAGATGAACGTGTTCGTCAGCCCGGCGCGCTCCATGGTCGCCACGTTGAACTGCGCCTGGGCGTAGCCCGCGTTGCGCAGCCGATTGCCTGCACCCGCTGGTTCCCAGGGGCCCTCTGCGCCGTAGGTCCGGATCTGTTTGGGCTTGGGAAAGGTCGTCATCGCGTAGGTTCCCACCCAGATGCCGCGCTGCCTGGCCCAATTGACCTGGCGCACGATGCACGGGTTGGGATAGAAGCCCGGGCCGTTGGTCAGTCCCAGAATGACGAACTTCGCGTCGGCTCTTGGCATGGGCAGTCCCTTGGTGCGCCGGGACGGGATCCCCATGCCTTTGGGACAGTTGGGCCACGAGGCATCCGCACCCTTGACCGGGATTCCATAGGGGTCTGCGGCGACCGCTGGGGTCGCCGGACCGGCGAGTGTCCCCATAAGGACGATCAACGCCAACAGCAATTTCACGTTCTGGACCTCCAGCAAACGTTCTTCCCACGGTACTCCACGGCTTCCCGACCCCCAACGGCACTACGGTGGGGGCATGTTCGCCGGGATCGAGACGGGCGGCACGAAGACCGTCTGCGCCATCGGCACCGGGGGCGCTTTGGAAGCGCGCACGCAGTTCCCCACCGGGTCGGACCCGGAGGGACTCATCAGCCGATGCGTCGAGTTCTTCGCGCAGTTCACTGTCGATTCGCTGGGCCTGGCGTCGTTCGGCCCGTTCGACACCGATCCACGCTCGGCCACCTACGGGCACGTCACAACGACCCCCAAGCCGGGTTGGTCAGACACAGATGTTCTGGGTCTTCTTCGCTCGCTCATGCCCGGTGTGGCAGTAGCGCCAACCCTGGACGTCGCGGCAGCTGCACTGGGTGAGCTGCACTACGGGGCGGGCCGGGGGGTCGACTCGATGGTCTACCTCACCATCGGCACAGGCATCGGTGCCGGTGTGGTTGTGGAAGGGCGCCTGGTGGCCGACCGTCAACACCCTGAGGCCGGACACATGCTGCTGCCATCGGCGGATTTCGCAGGTGTCTGCCCGTTCCATGGGGATTGTTTTGAGGGAGTTGCCAGCGGTCCGGCGCTGGCGGCTCGTACGGGAATCACACCTACTGACCTCGCCGACGACCACCCGGTGTGGGCTAAGCAGGCCAAGGTGGTTGCCGAAGGCCTGCACAACCTCACAGTCACCTACCGACCCCGCCGGATCATTATGGGAGGCGGGGTGGGCAGCCGCGCGGTCCTGCACGAGCGCGTCGTGCCGCTGCTG
>JALOLM010000219.1 GCA_025455985.1 Candidatus Nanopelagicales bacterium
AAGGGCAGTCGGGTGGTGGTCGAGGAATACCTCGACGGCCCGGAGGCGAGCGTCTTCTGCATCAGCGATGGCACCACCGTGGTCCCGCTGCTTCCGGCACAGGACTTCAAGCGGGTCGGCGAGGGCGACACTGGGCCCAACACTGGCGGGATGGGTGCCTACTGCCCGTTGCCGTGGGCGCCGCCGGATCTTGCCGAGTGGACAGTTGCGCACGTCGCCAAACCCGCGATCGACGAGATGGCCCGGCGGGGCACCCCCTACACAGGAGTCCTGTACGTCGGCCTGGCCCTGACCAGCAAAGGCCCGCGGGTGGTGGAGTTCAATGCCCGCTTCGGCGATCCGGAGACTCAAGCGGTGCTGGCCCTGCTCGAGACGCCTCTGGCTGGGTTACTGGCCGCCGCGGCTCGCGGCGAATTGGGCGACGCGCCTGCCTTGCGATGGAAGGACGGTTCCGCGGTGACTGTGGTGCTGGCCGCCCACGGCTACCCGCAAGCGCCCCGTACCGGCGACCCGGTTTCTGGCGCCGATGCGCCTGGCATCCTGCACGCCGGAACCGCCCGCCGCGAGGGGGTCACGGTCTCCAGTGGCGGACGGGTGCTGAGCATCGTCGCGACGGGTTCGACCCTTGCCGAAGCCCGGGCCAACGCCTACGAGATGCTGTCCGGCGTCACCCTGGAAGGCAGCCACTACCGTTCCGACATCGCCCTGGAGGCCAGCCGATGATCCCCAACGTTCTCGCCGCCCGCTATGCATCGCCGGAGATGACGTTGATCTGGTCGGCCGAGCACAAGATCGTCGCCGAGCGGCAGTTGTGGCTGGCGGTTCTGCAGGCGCAGGCCGATCTGGGTGTCGAGGTTCCGGATGGGGTGATCGACGACTACCGCGCCGTGATCGATGACGTGGATCTGGAGTCCATCGCCGCCCGCGAACGCATCACCCGACACGACGTCAAAGCCCGCATCGACGAGTTCAGCGCGCTTGCCGGGCACGAACACATCCACAAGGGTCTGACCAGTCGGGACCTGACTGAGAACGTCGAGCAGATGCAGATCCGCAGCTCACTGCTGCTGGTGCGCGACAAGACGGTGGCCCTGTTGGCCCGGCTCGCGCGACTTGCCGCCGAACACCAGGACCTCGCGCTGACCGGTCGCTCGCACAACGTGGCGGCCCAGACGACGACGCTGGGCAAGCGGTTCGCGACCGCCGCGGATGAGGTGCTGGTCGCATATGCCCGCCTACAGCACCTGATCGCCGACTACCCATTGCGCGGGATCAAAGGTCCGGTGGGTACGGCGCAGGACATGCTGGACCTGCTCGGCTCGCAGCAGTCGTTGGCCGAGCTCGAGCGCCGCGTGGCCGGCCACCTCGGTTTCGAGAAGGTGCTGTCGTCGGTGGGCCAGATCTACCCACGCTCGCTGGACCACGAGGTTGTTTCGGCATTGGTGCAACTCGCCGCCGGCCCCTCCAGCCTGGCCACGACGATCCGGCTCATGGCCGGCCACGACCTGGTCACGGAGGGATTCCAAGCAGGGCAGGTCGGTTCCAGCGCCATGCCGCACAAGATGAACACGCGATCGTGTGAGCGGGTGAACGGCTTCATGGTCCTCCTGCGGGGCTACCAGACCATGGCTGCGGATCTGGCCGGTTCGCAGTGGAACGAAGGCGACGTGTACTGCTCGGTGGTCCGCCGGGTGATGCTGCCCGACGCTTTCTTCGCCTTCGACGGGATGTTGGAGACCATGCTCACGGTGCTCGACGAGTTCGGCGTTTTCGAGGCCGTGGTGGCCAAGGAGCTCGACAAGTACCTGCCGTTCCTGGCGACCACCAAGATCCTCATGGCGTCGGTGCGCGCGGGCGTGGGCAGGGAGACCGCCCACGAGGTGATCAAGGAGAACGCCGTGGCCGCCGCCCTGGACATGCGCAACTCGGGTGCGGATCCGGCGCTGCTGGTTCGGTTGGCCGACGATGAGCGGCTGCCGCTGGATCTGCCCGCGTTGGAGGCGCTGATGGCCGAGCCGCTGACCTTCACCGGCGCTGCCTCCTGGCAGGTCGACAGAGTGGTCGCGCAGGTTTCGCAGATTGTGGCCGAGTACCCCCGGGCTGCGGACTACACCCCCGGCGCGATTCTCTAGCGTCGGCCAACGCCGCTAACCGTTCTGTCCAGGGAGGTTCGTGACCGACTCGCCGGGGTCCCGCAGCCAGAGCACCAAAGCGCCCGTCGTGCAGATCCAGGCTGCGCCGAGCAACCAGCCCATCAGCACGTCGCTGGGCCAATGCACCCCGAGCAGCACCCGGCTGGGACCCATCAGCATGCCGAAGGTGATCAGCGCGACCCCGGGCCATCGCCGTGGGAGCAGAGCCAGCGCGACGATCCCGAAGACCACGTACCCGTATATGCCGGCCATGCTGTGCCCGCTCGGGAAGGACGGCGACGTGAGCACCTCGAACGGGTCGGGCCACACGGGCCGCTGGCGGTCGACCGCGTTCTTGACCCCTTGGGAGATCATCCATCCCCCCATGCCGCAGGCGCCCACCCACGCCGCCCACCAGGGGAACCCGGAACGGGCCAGAACCACGACCACCGCGATGGTCAGCGGCACCAGCACGAAACCGCTGCCCATCACGGCGAAAACCTTCGCCACCCACACCACCCATTGCTGGCCGTGCACGAAGTTGTGCAAGTCCGTGGCGATCTGAACGTCCCAGGAGACGACGGCCGAGGGCGGTTGCGCCAGCACAGCACGGGCCAGCAGAAGGGCCGCCAACCAGAACGACACTGCGAGCGCCGCGAGCAACCAAGGGGTTCGCCGCGCAGTCATCGCCCCAGTATGCCGCCGCTGCTCACCAGGTCACCGGCACCCGACTACCGTGTAACGGTGAGCGCGCCCCCGATCCCCGGATGGACCCCGGTGTATTCGGGCAAGGTCCGTGACCTCTACGCCGATGATGGCCGCTTGCTCTTCGTGGCCTCCGACCGCATCAGCGCCTTCGACGTGATTCTGCCCACCCCGATCCCGGACAAGGGCCGGATCCTCACCCAGATGTCGCTGTGGTGGTTCGACCGTCTCGCAGACATCGTTCCCAACCACATCGTCTCCCTCGACGTGCCGGAGGAGGTCGCTGGCCGCGCGGTGATCTGTCAACGGCTGGACATGCTGCCGGTCGAGTGTGTGGTCCGCGGCTACCTCGCCGGCTCGGGCTGGACGGACTACCAGCGCAACGGCAGCGTCTGCGGGGTCGAACTGCCTGCGGGTCTTCAGCAGTCCCAGCAGCTGCCGGAGCCGATCTTCACCCCCGCCACCAAGGCCGCGCTTGGCGATCATGACGAGAACATCGACTTCGCCTCCGTGGTCGGCCTCGTCGGGCAGGAACGCGCCGAGGAACTGCGCACACTGTCGCTGCGGATATTCGCCAAGGCAAGCGAACTGGCGGCCGGCAGGGGTTTGTTGCTGGCCGATACGAAGTTCGAGTTCGGCCTCGACGCCGAGGGGCGCATCGTGCTCGCCGACGAGGTTCTCACGCCGGATTCCTCGAGGTTCTGGGACGCAACCGCGTGGCAGGTCGGCAGCGCGCCACCGAGCTATGACAAGCAGTTCGTGCGGGATTGGCTGCGACTGGAATCGGGCTGGGACCCGGCCTCCGACCTCCCCCCGCCGCCGCTGCCGGACTCGGTGGTGAAGGCCACACGAGCCAAGTACGTGCAAGCATTCGAGACCCTGACGGACAAGGAATTCGTATGACGACATGGTTGTTGAGCGGCGGCGCCGGCTACATCGGTGCCCATGTTCTGCGTTCGCTGCAGGCCAGTGGCCGTGATGTGGTCGTGCTGGACGACCTGTCCACGGGGTTGGCCCGCAAGGTGCCGGATGGGGTACCGCTGATCCAGGCGAACGTCGCTGACCGCGCCCAGGTTGCCGCCGCCTTGCGCGACCACGATGTCACCGGTGTGGTGCACTTGGCCGCGAAGAAGGCCGTGGGCGAGTCGGTCGAGCGCCCGGAGTACTACTACCGCGAGAACGTCGACGGCATGCTCTCACTGCTGGAGGCGATGCAGGAGGTGGGCACCCGGGCTTTCGTGTACTCGTCGTCGGCGGCTGTCTACGGCACGCCGGCTCAGGAATTCGTCACCGAGGATGCACCCCTGGCGCCCGAGTCGCCGTACGGGCAGACCAAGGTCGTCGGTGAGTGGATGACCCGCAACGCGGCGGTCAACCATGAGTTCTCCTGGACCTCACTGCGCTACTTCAACGTCGCAGGCGCTGCCAGTCCGGACCTGGGCGACACCAGCGTCTTCAATCTCATCCCCATGGTCTTCCGTGCCCTGTCGCAGGGGCAGCGCCCGCAGGTCTTCGGCGACGACTACCCGACGCGAGACGGGTCGTGCATCCGCGACTACATCCACGTGGCGGATCTGGCCGAAGCGCACGTCGTCGCCGCTGCCGCGTGCGAGGACCACACGGTCGGGGAGGTGTACAACGTCGGCCGTGGCGAGGGGGTGTCCGTGCTTGAGGTCGTGCAGATGGTCTCCGAGGTGGTCGGCTACGACGTCCATGCTGAGGTGGCCCCGCGGCGTCCCGGCGACCCCGCGCAACTCGTGGCGACCGTGG
>JALOLM010000018.1 GCA_025455985.1 Candidatus Nanopelagicales bacterium
TCTCCAGACGGCACACAGATTGCTTTTGACTCCGACTCTCCAAACCTGGTGCCAGGCGACGATAACGCAGCGCGGGACGTCTTTGTGAAGGACCTCACGAGTGGACAGATAAGACTTGTCAGCACTGACGCTGACGGCAAGGCGCAGTCTCATTGGATGGGGGCAGGCGAGCCGGCCTGGGCGCCTGATGGACAGCGGATCGCGTTTTCTTCAGCCGCCTCGAATTTGGTGCCGATAGATACGAACGACGATTCTGATGTATTCGTCAAGCACCTTATGACTGGGGCCATCCAGCGTGTTTCAACGGACACTCACGGAGGCCAGGTGGAAGGCTTCTCAGGATCTCATCATCCTGCATGGTCGCCAGACGGCACACACGTGTTATTCGGCTCAGACGCTCGTGGCTTTGGAGGAGGGGACGACGAACAGCCAGGTGGACTGATCATCAAGGACATCCCCAACCAGAGTGTCAGGCAGATTGCAGTTGGTGCAGAGTACGCCGAAGAGATCGGAGGTGCCTGGTCACCAGACGGGCGGCAGATTACTTTCTTCTCTCAAGACTCAGTCTTCGACGACGACCTGAATGGCGAGTATGACGTTTTCGTAGTGGAGGCAGAAGCGGGTGGCGGGCTGTCTTCGTTGTCCTTGGCGCAAGACGGGGCTCAAGGAAACGGAGCCTCTTTGTATCCTTGTTGGTCTCCCGATGGAACCAAAGTGGCTTTCGTCTCATGGGCAACCAACTTGGTGAACGGGGACACCAATATGACCGCCGATGCGTTCATGGTCAGGTTGCCCTAGCGGTGGTGAGCACTGGCGTATCTGGCGCCCGGCCCACTTGCCCGGCGTCGCGGCGGGCCACATACGCGGCCACCGTGTGAAACCCCGCCAACTCCGCGGCGTCTCGAAACGACCCGGTCAGGTCGTACGCTTCCAAATTTTCCATGATCTCCTCGGCAGACTTCACTTGTTCCCTCCTCGGGGGGCTCGAACGCTTCAACGTCCAGCCGACCCGAGGAGGGGACCCAAACCACGCAAGGCTCAGGTCAACGAAAGATGTGTCGTGCAGAACCCATGACCACAGGGATACACCAGAGGGCGGCCCTGGGTTGAAGTCCAGAATCCCAGCGCCGACCAACACACCTAGCGTCCGGCTGGAGTACACCCCAACCTGACGTCAGGCACCCAGTGGATCTGTGTCCGGCTAGGGTGCCGCGTATCGTTTCCTGACAGGTGTCGTAACCAGGTCATAGAGTCCAACCTGACACCAGGCAACATTAGGAGGGCCCCAGAGCCATGGCACGCGTCGGATACACCCGGGTCAGCACCATCGACCAGAACCTCGACCGGCAACTCGACGGGGTCGCCGTCGACAAGGTCTTTGCGGACAAGGTCTCCGGCAAGAACACCCAGCGGCCCCGACTCGACGAGCTGCTCGATTACGTACGTGACGGTGACACCGTCGTCGTGCACTCCATGGACCGCTTGGCCCGCAACCTCGACGACCTGCGGCGGCTGGTGCGCACACTCACCGGCCGCGGGGTGCGAGTCGAGTTCGTCAAAGAAAACCTGACCTTCACCGGCGACGACTCGCCCATGGCCACCCTGCTGCTATCCATCATGGGATCCTTCGCCGAATTTGAACGCGCCCTCATCCGCGAACGCCAGATGGAGGGCATCGCTGCGGCCAAAAAGCGCGGGGTCTATACCGGCCGCAGGAAGGCCCTCACTGAACAGCAAGTGATCAACATCCGCGAACGCATCACGGCTGGTGAAACCAAGGCGGCCATCGCTCGCGAATACGGGATCAGCCGGGAGACTCTGTATCAGCACCTTCGATCCACCTGAACGAATTGCGGCATCCCTATCAGCTTCGTCGCAACGGCTCCTTGTACGTAAGTGCAGTCAGCGCTTGGCGTGCCTCGTGGAACTCTGTGACGGTGATGTCGCCGGCACCGAGGCGTTGTTCCAACTTGCGTAGGGAGGTGGTGTCATCGACAGGGTGGGCTGGCGCGTCCACGGCGGTCGGCTTGCTGCGGGTGAGCGCGACTAGTGCCCATAAGGCCAGTCCAAACAGTGCTGGCACAACGATTACGGCCAACAGCACTATCCATTCATTCCATCCGTATCCGTACCCCATCATGGCGATCAACTCTCTGTTGGTAGGTGTTTCAGTCTGGTGATGCGCGGTGTTGTTCCTACGTCAAGACGATGAAGGTTCGGTGAAGAGCCCCGATCTTCATCGAACCTTCATGGAACCTGTCTCAGATCTGGGGATGGCTAACGCACAGTGAAGTTGTGAGTAGCATGATGTCCCGGCGTGAGGTGTTGATCGGACTCCTCGCTGTGGGATCCACCGCGGCGTTGGCAGGGTGCAGTGGCAGATCACCGGCACCGGCCGTGGGTGGCTTTCCGCAGCCGCCCGCACCGTCGGGCCCAGTGGCCCAAGAGGTTGCCCTCACAGCTGGGCCGGTGGACGTGGATCTGGGCGGGCGGGTAGCGCGCACGTGGGCCTACAACGGCAAAGTGCCCGGGGAACCCATTCGGGCCACGGTCGGGGATCGAGTACGAATCGCGGTGCGCAACGAGTTACCGGCGCCGACCAGCGTTCATTGGCATGGGCTGGCCATCCCCAACAGCATGGATGGTGTGCCCGGTGTGACTACACCCGCGATTGACCCTAATACGGAATTCACGTATGACTTCGTCGTCCCCGATGCGGGGACCCACTGGTTCCACCCCCACACTGGACTGCAGTTGGACACCGGGCTCTACGCGCCGTTCATCGTGACAGCGCGCGAGGAACCCGGAGCGTACGACCACGACTGGATCGTCGTGCTCGATGACTGGACCGATGGTGTGGGTCGAAGCCCAGAGCAGATCCTGGCAGACCTGCAGGCCGCCGGAGGTCAGCGCGACGCGGGTGGCATGAACATGGGGTCCGGCATGGGCGGGATGGATCACGGCGGCATGATGAGCGGCGGTGGCGGCGATGTGGACTACCCGCTCTACCTCATCAATGGCCGAACCCCGCAGGATCCGCAGGTGCTGCGGGGCCGACCCGGCGACCGGGTGCGCCTGCGTGTGATCAATTCCAGCGCGGACACCATCTTCCGGGTGGCCGTGGCTGACCATACCTTGAGGATCACCCACACCGACGGGTACCCGGTGGTGCCAGTCGAGAGCACCGTTCTCCGCTTGGGGATGGGTGAGCGCTATGACGTGCTGCTCGACCTCGGCGATGGAGCCTTCGCTGTCTACGCCGAACCCGAAGGCAAGTCCGGGGCTGCGCGTGCGATCATCCGTACCTCTGCCACCTCAGCGGCACCCTTGCTGGGTCAGCGGCCACCCGAGCTCAACGATGACGCGATGCCGATCACATCTCTCACGGTCGCGCCCGGGGCGGCACTGCCGCCTCGGGCCGCCGATTCCGTGCAACCGGTGGCGCTGGCCGGTGGCATGGGTCCGTACGTGTGGACGATCAACGGCCGCACCTACGAGAACACCAGCCCATTGACGATCAAGCAAGGACAAGCCGGGCGCCTACAGATCGGCAACCACACGATGATGGCGCACCCGCTGCACCTGCACGGTCACACCTTCCAAATCGGCGCAGCTGGCGGCACTGGTGTTCGCAAGGACACCGTCTTGGTGGATCCCATGAGCCGGATCACCGTCGACTTCGTGGCCGATAATCCCGGCGCCTGGATGGTGCACTGCCACAACGCTTACCACGCCGAAGCCGGAATGATGACCCGCCTTGAATACACCACGTAAAGGAAACCACTGTATGAGAACCCGCACCATCATGGCAGCTGTCAGCGTCGCGGCCCTGGCCGTCGTCGGATTGTCAGCGTGCAGCGACACCAGTAGCCAACCGGCACCATCAGCGTCCCCGTCGGTGAGCGCAGCGGCCACCACCGGATCGGCGACCGAGATCGCCTTCGCACAAGGCATGATCCCGCATCACCAGCAAGCGATCGAGATGGCCGACCTGGCGCTCGACCCGCGTGCCGACGCCTCACCACAGGTGAAGGCTCTTGCCGAACAGATCAAGGGCGCGCAGGATCCCGAGATCGAGCAGATGACCCAGTGGCTGCAGCAGTGGGGCGCCCCCTCCGCGATGCCCGGCGCCTCCGAGGACATAGGCGGCATGGACCACGGCGGGCATGACATGGGCGGTATGACCATGTCGGGAATGATGACCACCGAGCAGATGCAGCAACTGCAGCAGGTCACTGGAACCGCGTTCGACACCATGTGGCTGCAGATGATGGTCGAACACCACGAAGGCGCCATCGCCATGGCCGAACAGGTCAAGGCCGGAAGCACCAACCCTGAGGTGACCTCCCTGGCGGATGCGATCATCACCGGGCAACGCACCGAGATCAACACGATGCGTGGATATCTGGACCAGTGATGCGTCACACCATCCGGTTGGTTCTGATCGCGACGACGGTCGCTGCGGGAAGTGTGCTGGTCAGCGGATGTGGGGATCAGATTCCCGCCACCGGCGCTACTGCGGCGGCAGGGCAATCCCGACCGGCTGCCTCGCCCAGTGAGGACGCCTCACTGCGCCCGGTGAAGGCCCCAGCCGAAATCGAGCACGTCCATAATCTGTCCCTCGTGGGGAAGGATTTGCTGCTGGGCACTCACGAAGGGCTGTTCCGCCAGTCGCCGGGTGAACCACCCAAGCGGGTCAGTGAACCGTTCGACGTGATGGGGTTCACCATCGACGGTTCGCGCTGGCTGGCCTCCGGCCATCCCGGCCCGGGCATGTCGGCCCCGGCGGATCTCGGCTTGCTGCTGTCGGACGATCAGGGACGCACGTGGGACACGGCCAGTCTGTCTGGGCAGGTGGACTTCCACCGCTTGACCAGCAGCGGCGAGGTCGTCCTTGGGATCAATTCCGGCGACGGCCTGTTGTGGCGTTCCTCCGATGCGGGCGCGTCCTGGGACACCCTGGACGTCTCGCTCTACGACGTTGCCCTTGACCCGGGCGACCCTGACATCGCGGTCGCCACCACCGAGCGCGGGCCCCTGCGCAGCGAGGACGGCGGGCGAACCTGGTCCGCGATCAAGGGCGCACCGTTGATCGCCCTGCTGTCATGGCACGACGGGGGCCTCGTCGCGGTCACCCCGGACGGCCAGATCACCACGTCCACCGATGGCGGTCGAACGTGGACACAGGGCGACACTTTGAAGGAGGCTCCCCTGGCACTGACTGCGTCAGACGACGATGTGGCTGTGCTCGCCGGCGACACCGTCTGGTTCAGCTCCGATGCTGGCATGTCCTTCCAGCCGCGGGTCACAGGGTTGGGGGGGCACTGAAGACGGTCCCCCTGAAGGGTGTGCCCTCAACCAGTGACGTAACGGCCTACAACTGCCAGGCCGACCGGACAGTTTCATCCGATGAGTGAAGGAGAGACCACCGATGGCACCACAACCTGAATCTGCGGCGACGTCAGCTACCTCCGGTGCATACGCGTGCCCGATGCATCCGGAGGTCACCGACTCGCACGCTTCGGAATGCCCGCGATGCGGGATGTCGCTCGTGCCGGTCGACCATGTGAGCGTGTCCAGCGATGGCGTCATGCATGGTCACACCGGGCATGGGCACGACCACGAACCCATCTCACGCCAGCCCGCCGCCGCTGTCACAGCCCCTGGTGCCGGCAAGAGGCAATACACGTGCCCGATGCATCCGGAGATCGTGCAGGACTCCCCCGGTCGGTGCCCGATCTGCGGAATGCATCTGGAACTGATGGTGCCCGACGTTGAGGACGACTCCGACCGGCTCGCCTATGAGGACATGCGGCGCCGGTTCTGGTTGTCGGTACCGCTGTCGCTGGTGGTATTGGTGTTGGCGATGTCCCACGGGGCGCTGCTGCCGATGGACGTACAGG
The DNA here is from genome assembly GCA_025455985.1 of Candidatus Nanopelagicales bacterium. GTDB lineage: Bacteria > Actinomycetota > Actinomycetes > S36-B12 > UBA10799 > JADKAV01. The sequence continues at coordinate 5,904 of JALOLM010000018.1, forward strand.
TGTGGGTGGAACTGGCGTTGGCAACCCCCGTGGTGTTGTGGCTGGCCGGGCCGTTCTTCGCGTGGGCCTGGTCGTCGCTGCGACACCGCAGCCCCAACATGTGGACGTTGATCGGCTTGGGAGTCGGAGCGGCCTACACATACTCCGTGGTCGCCACAGTCGCGCCGGGTTTGTTCCCGGAATCCATGCAGATGGATGGGCGCGTACCGGTGTACTTCGAGGCCGCGGCGGTCATCTGCACACTGACGCTGCTGGGGCAGGTGCTGGAACTGCGTGCCCGAGCCACCACCGGCGACGCCATCAAGGGACTCCTCGACCTGGCACCGCCCACCGCACGACGTATCGAAGCAGACGGCGCCGAGGTGGACGTGGACCTGTCCGATATCGCAGTGGGCGACCGGGTGCGGGTGCGGCCCGGCGAAAAGGTGCCAGTGGACGGGGTCGTCGATGCCGGCCAGTCGGCGGTGGACGAATCCATGCTCACCGGGGAACCTGTCCCCGTCGACAAGTCGGCCGGGGACCGGGTGATCGGTGGAACCGTCAACAGTACCGGAACGCTAGTGGTGGTCGCCGATCAGGTCGGCGCTGACACTGTGCTGTCGCGGGTCGTCCAGATGGTGGCTGCCGCGCAGCGCTCCAAGGCACCCATGCAGCGGCTTGCCGACCGGGTAGCCGGGGTGTTCGTGCTGGTCGTCATCGCGATCGCGATCGTGGCGTTCGTGGTATGGGGACTGGTAGGGCCCTCACCAAGCTGGGGGTACGCCCTCGTCGTCGCCGTCTCCGTGTTGATCATCGCCTGCCCGTGTGCGTTGGGGTTGGCCACGCCCATGTCTGTGATGGTCGGCAGTGGTCTCGGCGCCAAGCACGGGGTGCTGTTCAAAGACGCCGCCGCCATGGAGAAGATGCGCGACGTCGACTACTTGGTGGTCGACAAGACCGGCACCCTGACCGTCGGGCGACCGACCGTCGCAGATGTTATTCCGCAGCCGGGTCAGTCGGCAGACACAGTGTTGGCGTGGGCGGCTGCCGCCAACCGGGCAAGCGAGCATCCGTTGGCCCGGGCGATCCTCCAGGCGGCACAAGACCGCGGCCTCGACCTTGCACCCACCGACGACTTCAGCGCCGTGCCGGGCAAGGGCGTGCAGGCGCACATTGACGGTAGGACAGTGGTCGTGGGCAACTCCGCCTTGATGCACGACGCTGGCGTGGTCGACGCAGCCGGTGAATCAGCTACCTCGTTGCTGGAACGCCCCGGTGGCGACACGGTGATCGCGGTGGCGGCCGACGCCACACTGGTGGGGATCATTGCATTACGCGACCAGGTCAAGCCCACCACCGCGGCCGCCGTCGCAGCCCTTCACAACAGCGGGGTAAAGATTGTGATGGCCACCGGCGATGCCGCGGGCCCGGCGGCTACGGTCGCCGAGCAACTCGGAATTGACGCATTCCATGCCGGTGTCAAACCCGATGACAAACTGACGATCGTGTCCGACCTGCAGCGGGAAGGGCACCTGGTAGCCATGGCTGGCGACGGCGTCAACGACGCACCAGCCCTGGCCCAGGCCGACATCGGCATCGCCATGGGTACCGGCAGCGACATCGCCATCGACTCCGCCGAAGTCACCCTGATCAAGGGAGATCTGCGGGGCATCATCGCCGCCCGCAGCCTGTCGACCGCCACGGTACGCAACATGAAGCAGAACCTCGTTTTCGCGTTCCTGTACAACGCCATTGGCATTCCGGTGGCCGCAGGCGTTCTGTACCCCTTCACCGGCTTGCTGCTGTCACCGATCATCGCCGCGGCCGCCATGAGCCTGTCCAGCGTGTCAGTCGTCTCCAACGCCCTCAGGTTGCGCACCGCGAAAGTGTGACCGGTCGTAACCCGCGGGCAGGCCGTCTCCCATCCTCTGGGAGGCTTCGTGACCGCTGTCACATGCGGGCACCGTGAAGAGCGGTTGATGATCGTGGCCCTACGAGACATCCACCCCCGGAAGGCCTAATGGGTTGCGAAGGGTCCACTTTTGGTCGGATTCTTCTTGTCAAGGCCTGCTGGCCGGGTAGCACTTAGACGGCCCGGGACTTTCGAGATCCCTGGAGTTAGATCGTGCCCCGGCCGGTAGGTGGGTCTGTCTGTAGCGCTGATGGGGTGTCGTGCCGATCGAGCACTGATCCATTAGGTCGCCGCCGGACGGGTCCCGTGGCTGAGCGAAAGGAAAGGAGAACGAGTCATGACCACCATTTGCGTCGGGGACGACTGGGCTGAAGACCACGACGACGTCTATCTGCAAGACGAGTCCGGCCGCCGGTTGGCGGCCCGCCGGTTTCCCGAAGGGCTGGCTGGTATCGCCGGGTTGCACGAGCTGATCGCTGAACACGCCGACGACCCTTCCCAGGTGATGATCGGTATCGAGACCGATCGGGGATTGTGGGTGCAGGCGCTGATCGCCGCCGGCTACCAGGTGTACGCGGTCAACCCGTTGTCAGTGGCCCGCTACCGTGACCGGCATTCGCTCAGCGGGGCGAAATCGGATGCCGCCGACGCGAAACTGCTGGCCGATCTGGTGCGCACCGACCGGCACAACCACCGGCTGGTGGCTGCTGACAGTGACACCGCCGAGGCGGTCAAGGTCCTGGCGCGGGCCCACCAGAACCTGATCTGGAACCGCACCCGGGCCACCAACCGGCTGCGCAACAGTCTGCGCGAGTATTATCCGGGCGCCCTGGCCGCGTTCGACGATCTGGCCAGCAACGATGCCCTGGCCGTGCTGGGACGGGCCCCCGACCCGGACACCGGGGCGGGGCTGTCCCGGGCCCAGATCCGTTCCGCGTTGCGCCGCGGTGGCCGGCAACGCCGCCTGGACCAGCGGGTGACAGAGATCCAGGCGGCGCTGCGCGGCCCGCAACTTCACGCCAGCCGGCAAGTCAGCGCCGCGTTCGCCGCGGTCACCGTTTCCGCAGTGGCCCTGATCGCGGAGACCAACCGGCAGATCGACGCCTTGCAGGCCCGCCTGGCCGACCATTTTGAGCAACACCCGGACGCCGCGATCTACCTATCGCTGCCAGGCCTCGGTGAGGTCCTCGGCGCCCGGGTGCTCGGCGAGTTCGGGGATGCCCCCGACCGGTACGCCGACGTCAAGTCTCGCAGAAACTACGCCGGCACATCCCCGCTGACCGTGGCCTCCGGCAAGAAACGCGCGGTCCTGGCCCGCCACGTACGCAACCGCAGGCTCTACGACGCCTGCGACCAGTGGGCGTTCTGCGCCCTCAGCTCCAGCCCCGGCGCCCGCAGGTTCTACGACCAGCACCGCGCCGCCGGAGACACCCACCACCAAGCCCTCCGGGCGCTGGCCAACCGGCTCGTGGGCGTCCTGCACGGCTGCCTGAAAACCGGCACCGCCTACAACGAACACACCGCCTGGGCCCACCGCACCCCACCGGCAACCGCCGCCGCCTGACACCGGCACCCACGCCCCGCCACACCCAGGCTCACCGCCCGATAGCCGCCAACCAGCCGGGCTCCGCCCGGCAACACTGGCGCGTCGGGCGGCAAGCCACACACCACGCCGACAGATCCAACACCGCAACTTGACCCGATACACACCTGGGGTGTCTAACAGGGGGGGCCTTACGCGGGTTGTGGTGGGTAATCACGTCTCTGTGGGTCCGCCATGCCCCCCGCTTGTCCGGGCTTAGGAGAGCGGGCCACCCCCAGGGCGTAGGAACCCCGGCGTGGCGGTTCTTGCACCGGCAGCGCATATTCGGCCGGTGGCTGAAGATCACTGATGCAGGTCGCGTTCATGGGTGCCGTGATGTGACGGTTCCAGTTGGAACGTGCAGTGGTCAACATCAAAGTGCTCATGCAGGCACGCACCCAAAGCATCCAGGACTTCCTCGCTGCTTCCATTCGCCAGCACTTCGTCGCCGACCACCACATGGACCGACAGGACTGGCTTCCCAGATGTCAGTGTCCACGCATGCAGGTCGTGCGCATCGATGACTCCTGCCGTCTCGATGATGTGCTGGCGTACCTCCGTTAGGTCCATGCCTTCGGGAGTCGCTTGCAGCAGAACATCGACCGCCTCACGCAGCAGCGCCCATGTGCGAGGCAAGATCATCAGTGCCACTAGCACAGAGGCGATCGCGTCAGCGCGTAGCCACCCCGTCGTGGCGATAAGGATCGCAGCGACGATGACGGCTACCGAGCCCAGAGCATCCCCGAGAACCTCCAAGTAGGCGCCCTTGACATTCAGACTCTGCTTGGACCCTGCCCGCAAGATCGACAGTCCAATGAGGTTGGCGACCAAACCCACAGCGGCGAAGGCAAGCATCAGCCCGCCCTCCACGTCAGGAGGGTCCTGCCAGCGCCGCCAAGCCTCCCCCAAGATGAAAGCGGCAACGGCGAAAAGGAGGACGGCGTTAACGACCGCGGCCAGGATCTCCAAGCGGTAGTAGCCATAAGTGCGTTTCGCGGTGGCGGGTTTGGCCGCGAATGTGACCGCCAGGACTGCCAGAAGAATGCCCGCCACATCGGTGAACATGTGACCGGCATCGGCGAGCAAAGCCAAGCTACCTGTGAGCCAAGCTCCGACGAGTTCGGCCACCAGAACAATGCTTGTAAGTCCAAGGACGACCAGCAGTCGGCCGCGGTGCGCGCCACCTGCGCTGGTCGAAGGGCCGTGACTGTGTCCGGATCCCATTCACCCCTCCCCGCTGCAGCAGTTCTCGCCCTTCCAGGCCTCGAGTCCTTCTCGCCCTGCGACGGCGGCGATGAACAGCGCCGCGATCGGGTCTGCCCACCACCAGCCGAGCCAGGCATTGAGCACCAAACCGAGAAGGAGCACGGCCGATAGATAGGTGCACAGCAGAGTCTGCATCGAATCGGCCACCACCGTAGTGGATCCCAAAGCGTTCCCGGTGCGACGCTGCGCGATCGAGAGCACGGGCATGATCGCCAAGGAGGCGATCGCTAGTCCAATGCCGACGGGGGAAGATTCCGGCGTGTGGCGCTGGAATAGCGCGAGCATTGAGTCGACGGCGACATACGCGGCAAGAGCCAGGAACGAAATGGCGATCAGCCGCAGCGCGGTCTTCTCCCGTGATTCAGGCACGTGATGTCGGAACTGCCACAGGATGATCAGCCCGCTGGACATTTCCACGATCGAGTCCAGGCCGAAAGCAACCAGCGCTCCGGAGCCGGCTACCGTACCGGCACTGATCGCGATCACTGCTTCGACGGCGTTGTAGGAGACGCTTGCTCCGGCCAGTAACTGGGCGCGGCGCCCTAGTCGTGCGCGCTGATCCATGGGGGCGGAGTCGTTGACATGTGCACTCATGGAGTGCCGCCGGACACCGGGCATAGCTCGACGGCGTTGCCGGTGGCTTCCAACAGTCGCTCGGCCGCCACGAGTAGGTCGATCAACTCCGGCTGCGCCAAGGAATATAGCGATGCTCTGCCCTGAGGGCGCACGCTGACCAGCCCGCAGTCACGCAAGCAGGAAAGGTGAGTAGATACGGTCGATTGCGGCAGACCCAAATGAGCAGTCAACTCCACGACCTTGTGCTCGCCACGTAGAAGGTGACGAACGATCAGCAGTCGCGTCGGATCTGCCAGGCTGCGGAATAGGACAGCACCAGCACCCACGTCATCGGGCTGGACGTGGGTGCTCCTCGGAGCCGGATCGACTGATACTTTCAACGGCACATCTTGATGATATCAACCTAGATCGATGGGTTAATGCTACAGGCTGGACGAGAGATGGACATCTGGATCATCACTTGGTGGATTCACCTTCCGACGGCTGCAGCTCATCATGAGCCTTCCCTGTTCTCACGCCGATTAGGGTCGCTGAGGCCGGGTCCTCAATCCCTCACTGCTCACTGTGGCTCTGGCGTGAAGGTCTTCCCTGCCCTTTCATAGAGGTTCGATCAACCCCGCCAGGCGGACGACACAGCAACGGGATGCCGAACCCTCTTCAACTGTGGTGTCCAGCGTGCTCGTCCAGAACCGGGCCCTGGCTAGGGGCAGGGGCGACGGGCTCCTCAGGGCTGATTGCTGGGCCCACAACGAAGGCGGAGAACGCGAACATGAGCACGAAGATGCCGGCGGCGACCGCGGGTGCCCTCCAACCGAACCGGCGGTGCAACCGACGCAGCAGCGGGACGGAGAGGAGCAGCCCGAGTGCCCCGAACAGCAGATTGCCCACAGCACCGGTGATGAGGAAGGCTCCAGCCACTAGGCCGATGTGGTGCAGCACGTGCGGTGTGATGCCGGCAACGGTGGCAATCAGACCGGTAGCGGCGTTCCACCGGCCGGACCCTGCGCCCGGCCGGTCTGGGATAAGGGACATACTGGCAGGCGTTTCCGGCGCTGGAAGCCCATCGACGGCCGGACCGTTCACTTTGAGATGTTCAGCACACTCACGCGTCAACCCGTGACCTAGAGTTGCGTGGAGCTCCTGGCGGTTCATGAAGGGCTACCTGTTCGTGAGGATGAGTCGGACGCGGCGGTCAAGTCCCGGGGCGCGTTCAGCCGTTATGGCCGTGCCGTACGTTGACCCCACCCGGGGGGAACGGCGAACCACCTGTCGGGTGTCCCTCGGACCTATGCGCCGCTGCTTTCGGCCAGCCGCAGAGGCACGCGAAGGCGTCGGTGTCCGAGTCGATGAACTGAGGTGGGGCTCTGGCAACCTGCGATGGACGAGGCCAGCAGGCCAGTCGCTGCCCATCCTGGCGTCACGTTCTGGGGGCAGCGGAGCGCAGCACGGCCGCGCGGGTGTGGTACTCGGATTCGTCGATCTCGCCGCGGGCGAACCGCTGGTCGAGGATGTCGAGTGGATCCTGCTGCCCCGTGGCTTTGCCGGTGGTGTCGCGGTTTGACCGGAAGATCGCCGCTACCGCGAAGATCACCAGCGTCCAGAACGCGGCCATACTCAGGGCCATCACAAGCCAGTTTGCCCATCCCATTCCATCGTGATACCAACCCATGAACATCTTCTTCTCCTTACTCGACGTGTATTCACTGTCGTTCGCCAAGGTCGGCAACTGGGTGGTCATTCCATGAAGGTTCGCTGAAGAACGCCGACCGCTGACTCGAGCATGGCCTCAACCGGTCGCGCGGCTGCCACCATGGTCGGTATGGGATCCCACGCATCTGATCAGGATGCCGCGCACTCCCGGCCGACGTCAGAGTTGCGTGCCCTCGTGGTAGAGGACGAGAGGGAGCTGGCCGGTGTCGTGGCCAGCTACCTGCAGCGCGCTGGGTTCGAGGTGACGCTGGCCCACGATGGCCTCGAGGCGGTGAACACTGCCCGGGAGGTTGATCCGGACGTCATCGTTCTCGACCTTGGCCTGCCGAGCCTGGACGGTGTGGAGGTGTGTCGCAGGGTCCGGACGTTCTCCGACTGCTATGTCGTGATGCTCACCGCCCGTGCCGACGAGGTCGACACTCTGATCGGATTGTCTGTTGGAGCCGATGACTACATGACGAAACCCTTTAGTCCACGCGAGCTCAGCGCGCGGGTCACCGCGATGCTCAGGCGGCCACGCGCCTCTAGGGGCCTGCTGGACGCAGCGGACGTCAAGTCCTTCGGGGCGCTGAGTATCGACATCCAGGGTCGGGATGTGTGGCTGGACGGGGAGCCGGTGCAGCTCACACGCACGGAGTTCGACGTGCTCGCCGCCCTCGCCGAACGACCGCGGATGGCCTTCTCACGTCGCCAACTCATCGACCACGTCTGGGGCGAAACGTGGGTGGGCGATGAGCACCTCGTCGACGTGCACGTCGGGCACCTGCGACGCAAGGTCGGTGACGATGCCACCCGGGGCAGGTATGTGCGTACGGTGCGCGGCATCGGCTACCGAATGGGCACCGGCGAATGACACCAGGCGCATCGAGCCCGCCGGGCGAGGTGGGCCAGCAGCGGTCAGGCGGCGGGTTCGCGACCCGGTTACTCGCGGCACAGGGACTCGTGCTGGTGGCCGGGGC
>JALOLM010000220.1 GCA_025455985.1 Candidatus Nanopelagicales bacterium
ACGCCGTCACGCGTTCGGAACTCCACGTAGAGGTCGTCAACTTCCAGCAGGTGGTCGCTCATGGTCTCACCGCAGCTTCGGGTCCAGGGCTTCACGCACGGCATCCCCGAGCATGATGAAACTCAACACCGCGATCGACAGGAACAGCGCCGGGAAGAAGAGCATGAAGGGCGCGACCCGGATGTAGGGCTGCGCATCGTTGATCATCGTTCCCCAAGAGATGACCGGTGGCTGCAGACCGAGCCCCAGGAACGACAGCGTGGCCTCCGCCCCGATGTAACCACCGAGCGAGATAGTGGCCAGCACGATCAGGGGCGCCAGCGAGTTGGGCACGACGTGTTGCTTGATGATCCTGCTGTTCTTGGCACCGAGGGCCCTCGCCGCTTGGACGAAGTCCGCGTTACGCACTTGGATCACCGAGGAGCGCATGATCCGGGTCATCGACGTCCAGCCCAGGATGCCCAGGGCCAGCACGACCTTGGCCACTTCGGTGTACAGGTTGGTGTCCTCCCCAGACGGGAACGACGTCAGCACGAGGATGCCACCGAGCAGCAGTGGAATCGCGAAGAAGATGTCGGTGACGCGAGACAGGATCGAATCAACCCATCCCCCGAAGAAGCCGGCGATGACGCCGATGAACCCTCCGAGGAACATCGTGAACAAGGTCGCGAACACGCCCACGAGGATCGAGGCCTTGGCTCCGTAGATGGTTCGCGTGTAGACATCGCACCCGTTGTTGTCGTAGCCGAACCACGCCTCGCTGGACGGTGCCTGGCGCGACAAGGTGAGGTCGCACGTTGTGGGGCTCTTCCCGAACGTCATCAGTTGCGGGAAGAAGGTCATGATCAAGAAGAAGACGATCAGGACAGCGGAGATGATGAAGATCTTGCTGGAGCGCAGTTCGCGCCAGGCGTCGCTCCACAGGGAACGACTTCTGTCCTTACCGGGCGCAGGCGGCAACTCGGAGCCCAGGTAGGTCTCTTTCTCGACAGTCTCCGGCGCCGCCGCAGCCATCGAGGCGTTCGGGTCACTCATAACGGATCCTCGGGTCGATAGCGCCGTACAGGATGTCCACGAGCAGGTTGACCAACAGGAACACCAGGACCAGCACGGTGACGACTCCCACCACCGTGGCACCCTCTCGCGTCCGGATCGACAGGTACAGCAGCCCACCGATGCCACGGATGTTGAAGATTCCCTCGGTCACAATGGCACCGCCGAGTAGCGCACCGAAGTCGGCACCGATGAAGGTCACCACGGGGATCAGGGAGTTGCGCACCGCGTGTCGGCCGATGACCCTTCGGCGGGACAGGCCCTTGGAGGTCGCGGTGCGTACATAGTCAGCACGCAGGTTCTCTGTGAGGTTCCCGCGCATGAGCCGGGCGACATAGGCCAACGATAAGGAGGCCAGCACAAAAGCGGGCAGGATCAACTCATAGACCGTGGCATCGGGCCCCACCGTCGGCGGGAACCAGCCCAGTTTGATCCCGAAGGTGAACTGCGCCAGGAAGCCGATGACGAACACCGGGATCGAGATGACGATCAAGGTGCTGATCAGGACCAGGTTGTCCAGGAAGCCACCGCGGTTGAGTGCAGCCAGGATACCGGCGCCGATACCGATGATGATCTCGATCACAATGGCGATCAGCGCCAGGCGGAAGGTGACAGGGAAGGCCTGGGCGATCTCGTCCCACACCGGCCTGCCGGAGAAACTCTCCCCGAAATTGCCCTGGAGAAGGTTGACCAGGTACTTGCCGTACTGGATCGGAAGCGGGTCCTGGAGGTTGAACTTCTCGTTCATCTCCGCGATGTACGTCGCCGGACATGGCTTGTCGCCGCACTTGCCCGCGAACGGATCCCCTGGCAGCGCCCACACCATCGCATAGATCAAGAAGGTGGTTCCGATGATGACCGGAATCATCTGTAGGAGCCGACGGATGGTGTAACGACCCACTGCTGGCCCCTCCTAACGCGGTTGGACGACGTTCGAACACTACTGACCCGGGCACGCTGATGACCACTCAACCCCCCGGACAGGCCAGGATTGGTGGCCGAGCGGCCCTGCGAAACGCCCCGCCGTTGCCGGAATGTCCGAAAATCTCCGTCAGGGCGTTGGTTGACGGTCGGGTAGTTGGTTGACGCCTGTCGCGCGACGAGCCTCAACCAACTGCACGAACCCCACCCAACGCCGATCACGGCTGGCCCGGACACGACTGCGCCCCCACCGCCGAAGCGATGGGGGCGCAGCACGTTGTTGCTGACTAGCTCTTTTCGATCGTCAGCAGGTTGACCCGGGAGAACGGCGTGAACTGAACGTTCGTCACCGTGTCCGAGTAACCGGCGACAACCGCGCCGTACCACATCGGGATGACCGGCATGTCCTCCGCGAGAACCGCCTCGCCCTGCTGGAACAGGTCGATGCCTTCCTGACCGGCCTTGGCCGAGGCCTCGTCCATCAGGTCGTCGAACTTCTTGTTCGACCAGTCACCGTCGTTGGAGGAAGCTCCGGTCTTGTACAGCGGGACCAGGAAGTTCTCGATGGACGGGTAGTCCATCTGCCAACCGGTGCGGAACATTCCGGTCATGTTCCGGTCCACTACCTCAGTACGGAAGGTCGCGAAGTCCGGGATCGGCTTGCCCACGCACTCGACGCCGAGAGCGTTGGTGATGCTCACGCAGGTGGCGTCGACCCAGCCCTTGTGACCACCATCAGCGTTGTAGGCCAGCGTCAGCTTGCCATCGAATCCACCGGCCTGGTCGAACAGGGTCTTGGCCTTGGCGGCGTCGAAGTTGCACCACTCGCCACACACACCGGCCTTGTAGCCGTTGACGACCGGGGACACCCAGCCGGTGGCAGCCTCACGAGTTCCGTTGAAGACGTTGTTGATGATCGTCTCGCGGTCGATGGCCATTGAGATGGACTTGCGAAGGTCGACGTTGTCGAACTTCTTGTCGTAGATCGGGAAGCTGATCGTCTGGATGATTCCAGCCGGCTGCTCCACGACACGGTCGCCCAGGATGCTCTTGTACTGACCGCCGGCCAGACCGGAGTCGGGGATGGTGTCCAGCACGTCGAGGTTGCCTGCCTGCAGGTCGGCCCACGCGGCGTCAAGATCCTGGTAGATCTTGAAGTCCACGCCTGCGACCTTGGCCTTCTCGGCGCCGGGGTAGTCCTCCCACGCCTTCAGCTTGATGGAGACCTTGGGGTCCCAGCTCTCGAACTGGAACGGGCCGTTGCCCACCGGGTTCTTGCCGAATGCCTCGGGGTCGTCGAAGAAAGACTCGGGCATCGGCGCGAAGCCGGAGTACCCGACCATGACCGGGAACTGCGAGTTCGGCCGGCTCAGCTTGACGGTGAACTCCGTGTCGCTGACAACCTTCAGACCCGACATCTCCTCGGCCTTGGGGGTCCCCACCGGGTTGCCCTCCTCGTCGAACTCGCCCTGCACCTCGGCGAAGCCCTCGATGGGCTCGAAGAAGTAAGAGTTCAGTGCGGCGTTGGGACCATAGGCGGCCCAGTTCCACGCGTCCACGAAGCTCGCAGCGGTCACCGGGGTGCCGTCCTGGAACGTCCAGTCATCGCGAATCGTCACGGTCCAGTTCTGCTGGTCGCTGGACTCGATAGCCGTCGCCACCGCGTTCTCGGGCGCAGCGGTCTCCTGGTTGTAGGTCACCAAACCGGTGAACATGGCGTCGATGACGTTGCCGCCACCTGTTTCGTTGGTCGCTGCCGGAATCAGCGGGTTCTGCGGTTCAGAACCATTGACGGTGACGTACGACGTTGAGTCGCCGTCTCCCGATCCGCTGTCCGACGACCCCCCGCAGGCGGCCAGTGTCAACGCGAGCACGCTCACGCCGATCACGGCCGGGGCGGCCTTCCTCAGTCCACGCATGGACTTTCCCTTCTATATGGTTTCCCAAACTGCCTTGGGCTAATTGTGGTGGATTCGTGGGGCGAATCCCAGCACCCGCACCGCGAAGACCCCGACTTGCAGGTCGAAGTGGTCCGGCTAAGATGCTGCAGTTTCGACGCCATTGTGCCAATCGGTGGCAGTTGACCACACAGTCGGGGGCTGAATCGTTACACAACGGCTCGCAATCGCCAGCCACACGCGCGGAACGCCGTCGATGGTTCTCACGTCGAAATGTTCATGGCACAGTGGTCGGCGGGAGGTGTCGAGTTTGCGCACTAGAACGATCGCTGCGGTAGCGGCGTTGGCGGTCACGGCCTGTGTTGGTCCGGCGGCGAGTGCCCTTGAGGGCCGCCCCGGCACCGGAATGCTGGTCATCGGTCACCGTGGCGCGCCCGTCTACGCGGCGGAGAGCACGCTGGGCAGCTACACGCGAGCAGCCGACCTCGGAGCGGATCTCCTCGAGGGCGACCTGGTGATGAGTAAGGACGGCCGACTGGTCGTGTGCCACGACATCGAACTGAGCCGGGTGACTGACATTGCCAGCCGGCCGGAATTCGCCGGGCGCCAAGGCGTGCGCAACTTCAACGGGGTCGACTACACCGGCTTCTGGGTGGACGACTTCGACCTGGCCGAGTTGCAGACGCTGAGGAAGTGGGACGGCCAGACTCTG
>JALOLM010000221.1 GCA_025455985.1 Candidatus Nanopelagicales bacterium
GCGGGCCGATAGCCTCAGGACGTGGCGAAAGTGGCGGTGATCGGGGCCGGCATGGGCGGCTTGGCCGTGGCGGCGCGCTTGGCCACCAAGGGTCACGCGGTCACCGTATACGAGCAGGCAGCGGGCCCCGGCGGGAAGAACGCGGGTTTCCACCGCGACGGTTTCCGCTTCGATCTCGGGCCCAGCACGCTCACTTTGCCTGCGGTCTACCGGGACCTGTTCCTCAAGACGGGGCGAAGCCTTGAGGAGTCGGTGGACCTCATGGAGGTCGAGCCGGCCTTCGCGTATCACTTCACAGACGGCACGACGGTCACGGTGCCAGGCGCCGGTGTCGGCGCGTGCGCAGCGGCGATGCAGGACGCACTCGGCGGTGACGCTGCCCACGAGTGGCGCGCCTTGCTCAAGCGTGCCGGTGATATCTGGGCGCTGACCCGCAAGGACATCCTGGGCCGTTCCCTCAACGGCTATCGGGACCTGTTACCCCTGGCACGCTCGGCCAGCAGCCTGCGGACCGTGGCGCCGTGGCAGACGATGCGCCAGCTCGGCACGGCCACCCTGCAAGATCCCCGGGCGCGGATGATCCTGGACCGCTACGCGACCTATACCGGCTCGGACCCGCGACGCTGCCCGGCAGCGCTGGTGACAATCCCCTTCGTCGAGCAGACCTTCGGCGTGTGGCACATCGGCGGTGGCCTGCATGTGCTGGCCGAGGCACTGCACACCCGCTGCGAACAGCGGGGCGTCGAGTTCCGGTTCGGCTGCCGGGTCGACCGGATCACCACGAACGCCGAAGGAGTCACGGGGGTGGACACCGCCACCGGCCACGAAGCCGCCGACCTCGTCGTGGCCGACGCCGACGTTCGCACGGTCTACTCCCAGATGCTCGACGACCCGAGGGCCGCATCGCCCTTGCGCCGGTTGTCCCGCCTCGACCCCTCCTTCAGCGGTTTTGTGGTGCTGCTCGCACTGCGCGGCACCACTGCGGGGATCCGCCATCACAACGTGTGGTTCCCCGACGACTACGACGCTGAGTTCGATGCCTTGTTCAGCAAGGATCCGCGGCCAGTGCCAGACCCCACCATCTATGCCTGCGTTCCCGACGACCCACTGATGCGCCCGGAGGGCCATGAGTCGTGGTTCATCCTCATCAACGCCCCCACCCAGCAACCGCCCGCTCTGGACTGGGCAGTTGAAGCTCAGTCGTACGCCGACCACATCCTGGACGTCTTGGCCGCGCGTGGCGTGGACGTGCGCGACCGACTGCTGTGGCGCGAGGTCCGCACCCCGGTCCACCTGCAGGACGGCACCGGCTCCCCCGGAGGCAGCATCTACGGGCTGTCCAGCAACGGCCGCACCTCCACAGCCTTACGACCGTCGAACCGCAGTCCTGTTCCTGGGCTCTTCCTGGTCGGCGGATCGGCCCACCCCGGCGGTGGCCTGCCCCTGGTCGGCATGAGCGCCGAGATCGTCGCCGACGAGATCGGCCGGGCCTGAGAGCCGCCTTACGTCTCGGCGTCGAGGCGGCTGTACGCCATTCGCATCACCTGCGCGAACCCGACTGCTGCCAGCACCAGCGCCGCCCAGCCCCCGATCTGGGCCCACAGCGGTCCGGCCACCGCCGTGGCGATCAGGAACATCCCGGAGATCAGGACGCGGGTGGGTCGCTCCGACAGGCTGATCACCCCGATCTCGGTGAAGCCCACTGCCCCAGCACGCGCACGGGTGTACTCCTGCAGGAAGGAGAGCATGGCGGCCGCCACCGCCGGCCACGGATTCGATGCGGCCAGTCCCAGCGCCACCAGCAGAGCGACGTCGCCAACCCTGTCGACGACACTGTCCAGGACGTAGCCGAAGTCCGAGGACTTGCCCGTCAGGATCGCTACAGCACCGTCAAGGTTGTCCACGATGCCGGCGGCGAGTGCCACGATGCCGGCCCACAGGTACCACTGGCGATACGACAGATAGGGAACGCTGAGCGCGACGAACATCCCCAGGATGGTGACCGCGTTCGGGGACAGCCGCAGCCAGGACAGCGGTCTCGCCAGACCGTAGGTGACAGTGAGCCAGACCTGCACGGGGATGGACGTGCGCGGATCCAAGCCGCCGTGCAACTGCGCCCAACGCTCGAAGTAGTCGCTGCGCGTCACACGGTCAAGCCTAGATCCCGGTAGACCCGCAACGTGGAGAACGAGCGGTTCAGTGTGTAGAAGTGCAAACCGGGTGCACCCTCGGACAGAAGTCGCGAACACATCTGCGCGGCGACCTCTACGCCGAGTTCCACTACGGCATCAGGGTCGTCGGCGACAGCTTCGAACCGTTGGGTGAGGGCGTCCGGCAGCGGCGTTCCCGACAGCATCGCGAACCGCTGCAATTGCCGGACGTCAGTGACCGGCATGATCCCCGGGATGATCGGCATGGTCACGCCGGCGGCGGCTGCGGCATCCACGTAGCGCAAGTACGAGTCGACGTCGAAGAAGAACTGCGTCATCGCAAAGTCTGCCCCGCGATCCTGCTTGCCCTTGAGGACCTGCACATCGAAGGCCAGTGATGGCGAGCTGGGATGAACGTCGGGGAAGGCGGCTACGCCCACACTGAACCGGCCGAGCCTGTTCACCAGTTCGACCAGCTCGTCGGCGTGCTCCAACCCCCCGGGGGTGGACGTCCAGTGCGTTTGCGGTCCACCGGGAGGATCCCCCCGCAGCGCCAGGACGTGATGTACGCCCGCGTCCGCGTAGGCGGCAATGACCGCTCGAAGCTCGGCGACCGTGGACCCCACGCAGGTCAGATGCCCCATCGGCGTCAGCGTCGTCTCGTGGGCGATCTGCTGAGTGATCGCGACCGTGCGATCCCGGGTGGAGCCACCGGCTCCGTAGGTGACCGAGACCAGCGTCGGATTCAGCGGCTCGAGACGGCGGATGGCGTCCCACAGATGTGCACTTCCCTCGGGCGTCTTCGGCGGGAAGAACTCGAAGGAGAACGACGCCGCACCGGCATCGATGCGCTCACGCACAGTGGACTGGGACATGCGTTGGATTCTAGGCGGTCGGAACCGAAGTCCAGTCGGGGCGTTTGCCCTGCGCTTTGCGCGTGGTCGCGGCCGGGGCACCGCGAACTCCGGCGCGGAAACCCTCACCCAGGTCGACGTGCCGGATGCCCAGCAGTCGAAGGGGCCGTAGATTTACACATATGCGCCCCAGCACCAATGACATCGACGCCCAGTTGCGTGATCTGCGCGGGCAGTTCGCGGACATCATCGACGGATTCGTGCGCGACCAGGTGGAGGTGCTCACAGCGATCAGCGGGGATCTGCTGCCGCTGCTGGACACCCTCCAGGACCTGCTCGAGGGGGGCAAGCGACTGCGTCCGACCTTTGCCTATTGGGGCTGGCGCAGCGCAGGTGGCTCCGAGGACGGCCCGATCATGCAAGCCGCCTCGGCTCTGGAGTTCCTCCAGGCGTGTGCGCTCATCCACGACGATGTGATGGACGGTTCGGACACCCGTCGGGGCAAGCCGGCAGCCCATCGGCGCCTGGCCAGCATGCACCGTTCCAACGGCTATCTGGGCTCCTCGGAGGACTTCGGTGTCGGTTCGGCGATCCTGCTCGGGGACCTGTGCTTGAGCTGGTCGGATGAGCTTCTGACCAGCAGTGGACTGAGCCAGGAGTCGCTGCGGGCGGCCAAGCCCATCTTCGACGAGATGCGCACCGAGCTCATGGCCGGGCAGTACCTCGACCTGCTCGAGCAGGTGCGCGGCCAGTACGACCTGGACAGCGCCCTGACCGTGGCCCGCTACAAATCGGCCAAATACACCGTGGAACGCCCACTGCACATCGGCGCCGCGGCTGCCGGTGCCGGTCCGGAGCACCTCGAGGCGCTCTCCGCCTTCGGCATCCCACTGGGCGAAGCGTTCCAATTGCGCGACGACCTGCTCGGGGTTTTCGGTGACCCCAAGGAGACCGGCAAACCGGCTGGTGACGACCTTCGCGAGGGCAAGCGCACAGCACTTGTCGCCATCGCCTGGCACAACGCCGACGCCGTCCAGCAGGACCTGCTGCGCCGCCACCTCGGTGACCCCGGGATCACATCACCCATGGTGGACGCTTTGCGGCAGGTGATCACCGACACCGGTGCCCGCGCGACCGTGGAGTCGATGATCGACGCGCGATTCGAGGCGTGCCAGCAGGCCCTCGGCCTGATCGATCCCGACCCTGCGACCCGGGCGGCCTTCGAACGCCTGACCGTCCTTGCCACCAGGAGGAGTGCCTGATGTTCACTGTTCAAGGTCCCACGCAGCGCGTCGTGGTGGTGGGTGCCGGCTTGGCTGGCCTGTCGGCGGCCATGCGACTGGCGGGTGCGGGCCGTGAGGTCGTCGTGCTGGAACGCGAGGACCGCCCCGGAGGGCGTGCCGGTCGCCTGGAGATGCAGGGCTACTCGTTCGACACCGGCCCCACCGTGCTCACGATGCCGGATCTCATCGATGACGCCTTCAGGGCGTTGGGCGAGGACTACACGGACTGGCTGGATCTCGTCCCGCTGGATCCCGCCTACAGGGCGTTCTACCCGGACGCGTCTTCTACCCGGACGCGTCCACGTTGGACGTCTACGCCGACCCCGAACGTATGGCTGCGGAGATCGAGGCCAACATCGGTGCCGATGAGGCTGCGGGCTACCGGCGCTTCGTCGACTATGTGGCCACGATGTACCGGCTGGAGATCCGGGACTTCATCGACCGGAACATCGACAGCCCCTTGGACCTCGTGACCGCGAACCTGCCGAAGCTGATCGCCCGTGGCGGCTTCGGCCGCTTGCAGCCCAAGGTCAACACCTTCCTCAAGGACCCGCGCACCCAGCGGCTGTTCTCCTTCCAGGCCATGTATGCCGGGCTCTCGCCGTACAAGGCGCTGG
>JALOLM010000222.1 GCA_025455985.1 Candidatus Nanopelagicales bacterium
AAGAGAGAGAATCCCAGAACCCAAGCAGCCAACTTGACCGTCAGACCCACCGGGTCTGACTCAAGCCAACAGGCCTCCTCGAAACCCGGTGCGGTCCATATCTCGGCTACGCTGGCGGCTTGGCGATGGCACGCACTTCTGGCGTGCCTGCAATGCCCGTTCTGCGATCAACCGAGGGCCCGAGATGAGCGTTGCAAGCATCCCCTTCGTACGCGAATCCGGACATGGCGTCCCGGTGCTGTGCCTGCATTCCAACGCCAGTTCGTCCAGCCAGTGGCGCGGCCTGATGGAGTTGCTGTCGCCGCACTGGCGCGTGCTGGCACCCGATCTGCTGGGCGCCGGGCGCAGTGCGGCCTGGCCCGTGGTCGCCGGTGCCCGGCTGCAACATGAACTGGACGCGCTGGCGCCGGTGCTGCAGTCGCTGGGCGACCGCTTCCACGTGGTGGGTCACTCCTACGGCGCGGCGCTGGCCATGGCCATCGCGCAGGCTGCACCGCAGCAGGTGGCCTCGGCGGTGCTGTTCGAGCCCACCGCCTTCGCGCTGCTGAACCGGCCCGGCCCGGGCGACCCGGCCGCGACGGGCATTGCCGCGGTGGCCACCGCCGCCATCGCCGCGGTCGACCAGGGCGACCTGCCAGCCGCGGCCGAGGAATTCATCGACTACTGGATGGGTCCCGGCAGTTGGGCGGCCATGCCCGTGGCGCGACGTGGGCCGGTGGCCGAGTCGATGCGGCCGATCCGGCAGTGGACGGACGCCATTTTCGCCGAGTCCTGGCCGGCGGCCGGGCTGGCGCGCATGACGATGCCGGTGCTGCTGCTGGGCGGTGACCAGTCGCCCGCATCCGCGCGCGACCTGCTGCCAATCCTAGCGCCACGGCTGCCACAGGTCACGGTGCAGGTGCTGCCCGGCGTGGGTCACATGGCGCCGGTGACGCATCCCGAGCGGGTGAACCCACGGATCGCGGATTTCCTTGAGCACCGGACCAAGGTCGCAAGCTGAGGCGCGTCCGAGTGCACCTGCGCGTGCCGGCGTTCCGACGATCGAGCGACAGCTTCGCGGAAGAGGTGTATCTCGCGTATGCCGCTGACACCCGGCAATTGCGCGGGGCATTGCCACGGTCAGCAACGAGTCGGCCCCGATCGGTCGTCTCGAGCAGAAGGAGTCGCTCGAGGGCCGTCATGCGCGTGGCCGTACTCGAGTGACCGGTCAAGAAGTTGCAGCGGTCCACCGACCTGCAGCCCTGCCGACGACCGGTTCCGATCTTCGCCGTCGCTCACCGGGCAAACCTGACCGACCGCACCCAGTCTTGAGCCGACATCAAACATGCGGTCGACCGGTCTGCAGCGTGAGGAGCCGGCCGCCGCCGGCGGGGCGTATTCACGGTAAGCGTCACCAAGTCGACGTTCGGTACGGCCACCGGCGCTGGACCGAGCGGCAGCTATGCGAGGTACAGCTGACCCCGGACGGTGACTGGCAGTCTCGCTGCACCGACGACCGCTTCCCTGCCATACGAACTGGCGGAACCGACCCTGAGCGGTCTCCTTGTCTCCCGTGGACCAGTCCTTCCATGCGGTTCACCCAGCGGTCGACCCGCGTTGAACTCAACTCACGCGCTATTGATCCCCCCAGCGCTCGAAGAGTGTCGGAAATTCTTACACAAGCAGCCGACTAGGCGAGGGTCAAGTACGGCAAAACACAATGCGCTCAATGCCTTGCGCGACCACGGCGGCGCTGGCGCCGTTCTTGCTTGCACTAGGACTTCGACTCACGACGCGCCAGAAGAGCAGCACACCCGCTTTCGGTTCGTTCTTGTTGGAAGAGGTGCCTCGGTTAGCCGACATTTCGGCTTGTGGCCGAAATGTCGGCTCCGACGGCACCCCCGTCCCGGTTCCTGCTCCCTTCCGAACGGATGACATCACCCATCTTTGCAGGGTTTCCGCGCGCCAGCGCGCTGGTGCGTGCGTTGCCCGACCGGTGTGGTCGAACTCGTTCTCAGGATTCGAGCGCGCCGGACGGGCATCCCGGCCATGGTCCAGGCGCTGACCACCGTCATGGTCCAGGCCGGGCCGCAGCGTGGCTGCGTGGACTGCCGGCTCTACGCCGAAACGGGAAACCCCAGCTCGCTCTGCTACGTGGAGCAGTGGTCAACCGTCCGGGACCTGCAGTCACAGCTCCGCTCCCCTGGGTTCGGCATGTTGCTGGGCATCATGGAAACCGCCGCGGAAGCCCCCGCATTGGAGGTGCGCACGGCCACCGAGCAGCGCGGGCTGGAGTACGTCCGCACAATCCGCCTGGCACCGCCGGCCGGCCCGTCTGCGACGGGTGATCACGACGCTTGGCAAGCGTTGGCATGACGTGCACGACTAATCGAAATTGCGAGAGAGGGAGAGAAAGATCATGAAGCGATCGCATCAGTGTGTCGCGGCGGCAATTACCGGAATCCTATTCAGCTTCTCTGCCCTCGCCTTCGATGTCGGATCGAAGGCCCAGGCGGCGTCCGGAACTGAAGATGCCAATGTGGAGCCGATTGCAATACCAGTGTCACCCGGCGTCTACCTGGCGAACTTCATGATCCTCTACTTCGTGAGTCCTGGCGTGGCTGGCAACATGCCTGGGTATATGGCCGCGATTCCTCGAGAGGTCTACGAGTGCCTCGTCGAGAATCCCGAGGGCTGTCCGTATGTTGAGCTGGAGCACTATTTCGACGAGCAGGCTCTCAAGATTGGAGGCGGCCGGAACAGGACGACGTTCTGGCCAAACTCATGCCAAGTCGCCCCGAGATGGCAGAGTCTCGGTCCACCTGAATACAGGCAGCCTGACCAAATCAGCAGGCCGCTGGGAAGCAGGAAGGCCGATCAACTCGCGCGGCGCTTGGGCATCGAGCCAGACATGGTCCTGACCGAGGATGAATACGGTTGCATGTTGTGGGGCGATCCAAGTGACCCCAATTACGATCCGAATCAATATGGCCGGGACATCATCCGCGCGTGCTTGCGAGACCTCACCAACTCGAAGGGGAATCCGGATGGGGACGTTCCCCTTTCGAGCTACGGACTGTCTCTGGATGATCAGGGGCGGGTGCGGAGCAACTGTGCACCCAATGCCCCCTGTCTTGAATTCAACGGACTGGCCATCCCCGAGGAAGAGGGGAAGCCGTCCAGGCTGACGAAGATTGCCCTGCAGTGCAGCCTGCTACTACCGCCCGCTGCCGGCGAGTCCTCTTTCGTCGAAAAGTTGCTGCGCTTGTTCAATCCCGGGCAAACACCGCTTGTCGAACTTCTCGACGGCGGCGTAGCGTGCCAGCAGGAGTGGGGGCCGGTGGGTGGTCTCCATCCCTCATGCATCGTCGAAACCATCAGCCCAGGCAACGGCGGTCAATAGGGCAACGGCTGCACACCTTCTGAGCATCCCAAGCCCGCACGCGGACCCGGCGTTCATGAAGGAACTACTGCTTCCCGTTATGAAGTCGGCGTTTGTTATCTCTGTTCCTCAGGAGAGTGTTTCCTGGTCTTTAATGAATACTTTGAAACGCCACCTCCCTCGTCCGGCGAGGGAGGTGGGTGACACCAGAGACGACCCGCGCAGTGCTGCCGTAGGCTCTGAATGGCCGGAAGCGTGAGGCGAACCAGGCGCCCGACAGCGGCCGGTCACATCCCGCCGCCGAAGCTCTCGGGCCGCAGCGGCGGGACTTCGACGCCGTCAGATCTCCGTCTGCTCGCAGATCTCAAGGGCGTCATCGACCTCGATGCCGAGGTACCTTACCGTCGACTCGAGTCTATGGAGTGCCCGAGCAGCAACTGCACGGCACGCAGGTTCTTGGTGCGCCGGTAGATCAGCGTCGCCTTGGTCCTTCGCATCGAGTGCGAGCCGTAGTCAGCACGGTCCAGACCCAGCTCGTCGACCCAATGCCCGAGGATCCGCGCGTACTGGCAAGTGCCCAGATGGGGTGAGTCGTGAAGCCGGCTGGGAAACAGGAAGTCTTCCGGCGTAAGTTGTGCCTGCTTGATCCACGCCTGCAGGGCATCCCGGGTGGCCTGAGTGATCTCGAACTGCACCGGGCGCTGGGTCTTGTGCTGCATGACGATAGCGCGCGAGGCGACCTGATCCCCGTGACACACATCCCGCACCTTCAGGGCGACGAGATCGCAGCCGCGCAGTTTGCTGTCGATCCCCAGGTTGAACAGGGCGAGTTCGCGCACCCGACCCTCCATCTGAAGGCGGACGCGCAGCGCCCAGATGTCCTTCAGCTTGAACGGCGCCTTCTGCCCGACGATCTTGCCCTTGTTCCACGGCTCGCGGTGAGCGGTGTTGCCTGCGGTTCCCATGATGGTCTCCCATCGAGTTGAGGGGCCAGCAGGATGCGCTTCCGAGCCGTCGGTGCGCCAGCAGTCGCCGGTCGTCCGGCAAGCCCGCCCGCTTGTGCTGAAGGACTGCTCCCGGGAACCGCCGCGAACTGGCAGTCTCGGCCATCAGCGGTCCTTGCCGACGCCCTCGAAGTTCAGGTAGCTGAGGCGCCGCGAACGGCAGGTTTCTGGCGAGCAATCCGAACCCGACGCTGACTCCATCTGCCGTCGTCCACGGCCGACCGCTTACTGGCGGGCAAATAGCATCGCTGCAGTCCTGTCCGCGCCGACAGTGCGGTCCGCACAACTACCGCGCGGCATCAGAAAGGGCCGACCCCATTACCTTCCGCTCCGCCAACTCCGATCCGTTCATCGACCCCACGGCGGATCAGGTGCACGCATTGCGTGATGGTGGTCCCGACGGCCCGGTGGTGATGCTCAACTTCTGAAGTTCCGCGCGCAAGCGAACTACCTCGCAGGATCTCCCCACGGGCGCTGCTCGGGTGCCGAGGCCTACCTCAGGTACCAGACGGCGTCGTGGAAACCGTGGGCGACCTGAGCCGTGTCGATGTGGTGTGGGAAGTCGCACATGAATACGGGGCCCATACAGGCCCCGTCAGATGACAGTGACTCGAGCACGGCCAGACATGGCTGGCCGCACTCCAGTTGCGGTTACATCCCCTGACTCATCTTGCCCGCCAGGTCCAAGCACGCTTCCACGAATCGGTCTACGTCTCGCCTGTCGTGCCAGAGGTGCGTGGACACGCGCAGCGGATAGTGATTGGTCGTGCCCCCCGAGGCGTTTGGCACCGGCACCGTCGTATTGCGCACCACGATCCCGTACTCAGCATTGAGCCGACTGACGAAGGTGCCGGACGTCGCCGAC
>JALOLM010000223.1 GCA_025455985.1 Candidatus Nanopelagicales bacterium
CTCGCAGCGATCGCGGTGACCGCACCCGATGCCTCAACGTTGCTGGTGGCCGCCCAGGACGTTGCCGTGGTGCAGGCGCTCGTGCGCAACGACCTCGCCGCGCTCGCGGAGGCTGAGCGCGCCGACCGGGAGCAGGCACACATGCCCCCGGCTTACCGCTGCGTCCGATTGCGAGGTCCCCGCAGCGCTGTGGCCGAATGGCTGCAGCAGTTCAGCGGAGAGGTCCTGGGCCCGTTGGAGACCGGCGGAGGTGCCGATGCCCTGCTCCTGGCTCCGCACGCCACCTCAAGCCGGCTACTCAGATTTGTGATCTTGGGCAGGCCTGAGTCTGACCCGACGCGACGCCGTCGCGATCGGCCACTGTCCAACGGCACCCTGCGAGAGGCCGCCCCGTAGACTCGGGGTCATGTCCGTGGTCGATATCCGCCTCTTCGGCGATCCTGTTTTGCGGGCTCCGGCGGCGGGGGTGGTGGACTTCGACAAGCAACTGCAGCGGCTCGTGAAGGACCTCACGGACACCATGATGGACGCCCCCGGAGTGGGTCTGGCCGCCCC
This sequence comes from Candidatus Nanopelagicales bacterium, assembly GCA_025455985.1. Taxonomy (GTDB): domain Bacteria; phylum Actinomycetota; class Actinomycetes; order S36-B12; family UBA10799; genus JADKAV01. The sequence goes on from JALOLM010000223.1 coordinate 556, forward strand.
ACAACTCGGGGTGGGGCTACGTGTATTCACCTACTACGTCGACGGTGAACTTGGGCATCTGGTGAACCCGGACCTGTCACTCACCGACGAGCAGCAGGAAGAAGCCGAAGGCTGCCTTTCCATCCCCGACATCCGATTTCCGACGCCACGGGCACTCGGCGTGGTCGCCAACGGTTTCAACATGTACGGGGACCCGATCACTGTCGAGGGCACCCACCTGCTGGCTCGCTGTGTGCAGCACGAAACCGACCACCTCGACGGCGTGCTGTTCATCGACCGGCTCGATCCCCAGCAGCGCAAGGAAGCGATGAAGATGATCCGTGAATCCGACTGGTTCGGTCCGGACACCCTGGTGAAGACCAGCCCCCACCTGCAGAGGACGCCGCGATGAGGCTGGTGTTCGCGGGGACCCCGGAAGTGGCGGTGGTCAGCCTTGAGGCCCTGATCGCGTCACGCCACGATGTTGTCGCCGTCGTCACCCGTCCCGATGCCGTGGCCGGACGCGGGCACCGGCTAACACCCAGTCCGGTGAGCCGAGTGGCCGAGGAGCACGGCATCCCCACCCTCAAACCCGCGAAGCCCAATGACCCGCAGTTCATCGCCGAACTGCAGCAGTATCAGCCCGATTGCTGTCCTGTTGTGGCCTACGGCGCGCTCATCCCGCAGCCCGTCCTGGACATCCCCGCCAAGGGTTGGGTCAATCTTCATTTCTCCTTGTTGCCGGCCTGGCGGGGCGCAGCGCCGGTGCAACGCGCGGTGATGGCAGGTGACGATGTCACGGGTGCCGCGGTGTTCCAGTTGGAGGCCGGCATGGACACCGGACCCGTATTCGGGGTGGTGACTGAGACCATCGGTCCTCGGGACACGTCGGGGGATCTGCTCGGCCGCCTGGCCCATTCCGGGGCCGGACTTCTGGTCAAGGTCCTCGACGGCATCGAGGACGCCACCGTGCACGCCGTCCCGCAGTCTGCGGACGGTGTGAGTCTGGCGCCGAAGATCACTGTGGACGATGCGCGCGTGCGTTGGGACGACCCGGCGCTGGCCGTCGACCGGCGTATCCGCGCCTGCACACCAGCGCCCGGTGCGTGGACGATGCTCGACGACGTGAAGGTCAAACTCCAGCCTGTGTCGATCGCAGACGAGAGCCTTGCGCCAGGGCAGATGAAGATCGAGAAGGCACGCGTGCTCGTGGGCACGCTCACCCAAGCCGTCGAGCTCGGCGTCGTGCAACCAGCCGGCAAGAAGGCGATGGCTGCGACCGACTGGGCCCGCGGCCTGCACGGTGATCGCCTGGTTCTGCAGTGAGCCTGAGTCCGGCCCGTCGGGCCGCCTACGACGTCCTGCACCAGGTCGGCGCCGACGACGCCTACGCCAATCTGGCCCTGTCCGCGGTGCTCGCCGGAACCGACATGCCCAAGGCCGACCGCGGCTTGACCACAGACCTTGTCTATACGACGCTGCGCCGCCGCGGAACGCTGGACGCGGTGATCGCCACGGCGGTCAACCGTGGTCTGGACAAGGTCGATCCGCGGGTGCTCGACATCCTGCGGATGGCCACCGCTGAGCACATGTACCTGGGTAAGCCCGCTCACGCCGTTGTCGACAACGCAGTACGGCTGACAGTCGCGGTCGGCGCCGCGTCGGCGAAGGGGTTCGTCAACGCGGTCATGCGAAGGCTCACTGCCACAGACCCCGACAGTCTCGTCGCCAACGCCACGCGGGGGCTGTCCGGAGATGCGCTGCTGGCGGCGCTGCATTCGCACCCGGAGTGGATCATCCGGGCCTTTCGCGACGTGCTCGGACCGGACGAACTCACCGCACTGCTTGAGCGCGACAACGAGCCGCCATCGGTGACACTGGCCGCACGCCCCGGGCGTATGTCACGAGATGAGTTGCCCGGCGAGCCCACACCCTGGTCGCCGTGGGGCACCTACCTGAAAGGCACGGATCCCGGCTCGCTGCCCGCGGTGCGCAACGCTCAAGCAGGCGTGCAAGACCTGGGCAGCCAGCTGATGGTGCTGGCAATGTCCCGGGCTGAGGTGCAAGGTGCCGACGACCACTGGCTGGACATGTGTGCCGGCCCGGGCGGCAAGGCGGCACTGCTGTCGGACCTGCTGCCCGACGGTGGCGAACTCGTGGCGGTGGAACAGCATCGCCACCGCGCGGACCTGGTGCAGTCCGCACTACGCGGTACTCCGGGTAAGGCGCGGGTACAAGTGGGCGATGCCGGTGCCGTAGAAGGTTCCTTCTCGCGCGTGCTCCTGGACGCACCCTGCTCCGGTCTTGGCGTTCTCCGCCGGCGCCCAGAATCCCGGTGGCGCCGCCAGCCGTCGGACATCCCGGAACTGGCCGACCTACAGCGACGGCTGCTCAACCACGCCCTCGACGTCTGCCGGCCCGGCGGGGTGGTGGCCTATGTGACCTGCTCGCCGCATCTGGCCGAAACCGATCTGGTCGTCGAGGACGTCCTGCGGCGCCGGACCGATGCGGTCGCGCAGCGGGCCGCGGACCTGCTTCCGGAGGTGCCCGACTGTGCCGATGGTCTGGCCGTGCGCCTGTGGCCGCATCGCCATGACACCGACGGCATGTACCTGGCGCTGCTGCGCAAGACCACGGACAGCGACTAGCCTCGTCCCGTGGGAATCCAGATCTCTCCGAGCATCCTCTCCGCGGACTTCGCGAACCTTGCTGCTGAGTGCCAGGCTGTGGCCAACCACGCCGACTGGCTGCACGTCGATGTGATGGACAACCACTTCGTGCCGAACCTGACGCTGGGTCTGCCCATCGTCGAATCGTTGCTCAAGGCCGTCGACACCCCGGTCGACTGCCACCTGATGATCGAAGACCCCGATCGCTGGGCGCCCGGCTACGCCGAGGCCGGGGCCGGCAGCGTCACCTTCCACGTGGAGGCCGCGACCGCCCCGATCAAGTTGGCCCGCGACCTGCGCCGCCACGGTGCCCGCGCAGGTCTTGGCCTGCGACCAGCCACACCGGTCGAGCCCTACGCGGACCTGCTCCGTGAGTTCGACATGTTGCTGATCATGACGGTCGAGCCCGGCTTCGGTGGCCAGAAGTTCCTGGACGTGGTCGTGCCGAAGATCCGCCGCGCCCGACAGTTGATCGGGGACGCCGGAGTGTGGCTGCAGGTCGACGGCGGAGTGGATCTGCAGACGATCGAGATCTGCGCCGAAGCCGGAGCGGACGTCTTCGTGGCGGGGTCCGCGGTGTACGGAGCCGAAGATCCCGCGGCCGCGGTGGACGGGTTGCGGGCAGTTGCGCTCGCGCACGAGCAGAAGGGGCCGCGAGCGCATCCGCCCGCGACCCCTCCCGCAAGAGCCAGTACTACTTCTTGATCTTCCAGGTCTTGGTGTACTCGTAGGCCTTGTAGCCACTGGTGGCCGGTGCCGACAGCGAGAGCTTCACGTAGAGAACCTTCGCCTTGCCCTTGGTCGTGATGGTCACCTTGCCGGCCTTTGTGGTCTTCACCGAGGCGAGTTTCTTCTTGGTGCCCTTAGCGTTCTTCTTCGTGGACCACGTGACCTTCGACTTCGCGCTCTGGTCGGCATTGGTCATGACGGCCTTCTTGAGGATCACCGTCTCGCCCTTGGCTTTGATCCTCTTCGGCACGCTCACCTTGGCGGTCTGGTCCACCGGCTCGGGTGTCGGGGGAACCGCGGGGGTGGCGGTACCGCCGGGGAGTCCGATGTACCCGTCAATCAGCCAGCCCATTCCGGTGGCCAGGTCGTAGTTGGTCTGCAGAAGGCCACAAACGGCGGCGGCGCCTGATGTCGTCACGGTTGCCGGAGCGGTGCTTGCGGCTGCGAAGCGGGCGGTGGTCGGGTCGTAGGCCTTGCCGACGCCCTTGCCGAGGGAGTCTGTCGCGGCACTTGAGAGCGCGACGTTGCCGCTAAGTGTGCACTTGCCGAGGGGTGTCTTCAACGTAGTGGCGAACGACATGGCCAGGTCGACCTTGCCCTGACTGTCCACTGTGCCGGTGATCTTTGCAGGCGTAGCGCTGCTGGTGATCGGGATTCCGCTGACCTTCAGCGCCAGGTCCGGCCACGTCTGACCGGATGCGGGGAAGTCGAGGGCACCTGCGGTGATGGTGCCCCCCTTCCACACGATGTACCCGTCCTGGGTGGCGCCGTCGGCCTTGAGCTTGAACGCCGAATACGAGCAATCAGCGACCAGCTCCGACCCGAGTGATTTGTCCTTACCGCAGGGGGTGAGGACGACGACTGCATTGCCGTCTCCGATGGTGATTTCTGCCGAGGCAGGAGAGGTCAACGCGAGGCTGCCAGCCATGACGCCCACCACCCCGGCCATTCCAAGAGCCTTCTTCATACGGTGTTCTCCCCTCATAGGACGTGAGGTTTGGCATGCAAGCACAGCGGAGTACCGGACACACCCGTACGAAGCAGCGATCATCCGGTCCGGGTGACATACGTCGTAGCCGCCCCAACTACCGGCGAACAAGTGTGTGACACCATGGAGGGGCAGTTTCCAGGGTCGGTGAAACTCCGAGCCGGCGGTGATAGCCCGCGACCCGCGCAAGCGGTGGATCCGGTGGAACTCCGGGGCCGACGGTCAAAGTCCGGATGGGAGGAAACGCCGTTTGCCGCTGCGCGGTGACATCCTCCCCTGTCGAGTTGTGGGAGGAGGCCGGTGGACACCGAACTCATGGCCCAGGCGTTGGCCTGTGCGGCCTCCGTGCATGGTCGTGTTGGTCCGAACCCGCGCGTGGGTGCGGTCCTGGTCGACGATTCCGGCCAGGTGGTCGCCACGGGAGCCCACGAGGGTGCTGGCACGCCTCACGCCGAGGTCGTGGCGCTGAGCCGGGCCGGCGAACGTGCCCGCGGAACCACCGCATACGTGACGCTTGAGCCGTGCAACCATCACGGCCTGACTCCTCCGTGCGCGCAGGCGCTGCTGGCCGCCGGGGTCGACCGGGTGCACTATGCGGTGGCTGACCCTACGCCCGTTGCTGGCGGTGGCGCACAGTTCCTGCGTGATCACGGAGTTGAGGTGACGCTTGGCCCGTTGACCGATGAGGCGGCCCGGTTCCTCGAGCCCTGGCTGTTCGCGGTCACCCATGGTCGCCCGTTCGTCACCTACAAGGTCGCCAGCACGATCGACGGCTACATCGCCGCGGCGGACGGCAGTAGTCGATGGATCACCGGTGAGCAGGCGCGTGCCTGGGTTCACAGGCTGCGCGCCACCGTGGACGCGGTGGCAGTGGGCTCGGGCACATACCGCCAAGATTCGCCTCAGTTGACCGTCCGCGGGCTGGATGTCGTCAAGCAGCCGCTGCGGGTGGTTCTGGGCCACGTGCAGGACGACGACTTCGTGGTGATCGCCGAACGCGATCCGCGACTGGCCCTTAACCACCTCTACGAGCAGGGTGTCCGACACGTGCTCCTGGAGGGCGGCGCGACTGTCGGGGCGGCTTTCCTAGCCGCGGACTTGGTCGACGAACTCATCTGGCTCACGGCACCGAAACTGTTCGGTGCGGGAACTCGCGCTGTGGGTGACCTGGGTATAGAGACCATTTCTCAGGCGCAGACCTGGCGACGTGACCACCTGTCCAGCCTCGGCATGGACGTGATGACCCGCTATCGGAGGGTGTGAGATGTTCACCGGACTTGTACAACAGAAGGGCACTGTGGTTTCGGTCACCGGCACGTCTACCGTGCGCTTGACGGTTCAACCCGACGCGTCGTGGGAGCCCTATGAGCATGGCGAGAGCATCGCCACCAGCGGCGTGTGCTTGACCGTCGTGGAGTCCGGCAGCGACTGGTTCGCTGTGGACGTCATGCCTCAGACGCTGGCTCTGACCAGTCTTGCGGACGTCCGCCCCGGACGGCGCGTGAACCTCGAGCGGGCGATGCGGCTCGGGGATCGGCTGGGCGGACACATGGTGCAAGGCCATGTCGACGGTGTCGCCACGGTCACCGATCGTAGAAGTGACGATGCCTGGGAGGTGGTGGGTTTCGACCTCCCGGAGCACCTTCGCCGCTATGTCGTGGCCCAGGGCTCGATCTGCCTGGATGGGGTGTCGCTGACGGTGTCGGCCAAGTCCACGGACGGCGCCGAAGTCAGCCTGATCCCCGAAACGCTGTCGGCCACGACTCTGGGGGAGGTCGCGGTGGGAACCCGCCTGAACGTGGAGGTCGATGTGATCGGCAAGTACGTGGAATCGTTGCTGGGAGGCTATCGATGAGGTTCGATCCGATTCCGGAGGCAATCGCGGCCATCAAGGCCGGCAAGGCGGTCGTCGTGGTGGATGACGAGGACCGGGAGAACGAGGGCGACCTGGTGTTCGCGGCGGCGAAAGCGACCCCTGAGTTGGCTGGTTTCATGATTCGGCACACCAGTGGTGTCGTCTGTGTGTCCATGCGCGGGGAGGACCTCGACCGCCTGCACCTGCCGCCGATGACCATGGTCAACGAGGACCGGAAAGGTACCGCCTACGCGGTGAGCGTCGACGCCCGTGATGGGATCTCGACCGGGATCTCGGCCGCGGACCGGGCGAAGACCATTCGGACGTTGGTCGACTCCGCCACCGAACCGTGGGAGATCACCCGGCCCGGTCACGTTTTTCCGTTGCGTGCAGTGCCGGGAGGCGTTCTCCAGCGCGCCGGTCACACGGAGGCCTCCGTTGACCTCGCAGACCTGGCCGGACTCACTCCGGCGGGGGTGATCTGCGAGTTGGTCAACGACGACGGGTCGATGATGCGGGCCCCCGAATGCCGGACGTTCGCCGACGAGCACGGCCTGTTGATGATCTCCATCGCCGACCTCATCGCCCACATCCGGCACACCCAGCGGCAGATCGAACGGGTGGCCGAGACGGTGATCCCGACTGAGGTCGCGGACTTCCGGGCCATTGGCTACCGCAGCCTGGTCGAACCCACCGAACACTTGGCGCTCGTACTCGGCGACATCGGTGACGGCGAGGACATCCTCGTCCGGGTGCACTCCGAGTGTCTGACCGGTGACGTCTTCGGATCA
>JALOLM010000224.1 GCA_025455985.1 Candidatus Nanopelagicales bacterium
ATCACGATGCCGCGGGTGTATCCGGCGAAGGATCCCCAGGCGACCTGCCCCACGCCGTCGATACGCCCCCGCTGCCGCTGCGGGAACAACCCCACCATCCACGACCAGATCTCGCGCCCGCCCAGCAGGAAGAAGACCGACGCGAAGACCGCCAGCGCAAATCCCGTGAAGAACTCCACGATCGTTCCGGAGGCCCCGATCGCGGTGGTCGCGAGGTCGCTCTGATGCTCGGTGATCCAGGTCCTGGCCGCGTTCACGTACTCGGTGATCGCATCGGAGGTCAGATGCAGCGGGCCGGTCTGCAGCCAGGCCAGGATCTCGTCGATGCCTTGCCGGAACTGGATGGACAACCCCTGCCACTGACCGGCCACTTGGGTGCCGATGAACACGAAGATGCCCACGATCGCGGACACCACGGTGATCAGGCCCACGGTCACCGCCAGACCCCGCGGCATCACTGTGTGCAGGACGTTGACCATGGGCCCGACCAGGGCCGCGATGATCAGGGCCACGAACAGCGCGACGGCCACAAATTCCACCGCGATGACGCTGCGGATGGCCACATACCCCACCGCCAGCAGCACGAGGAGCCGCCAGCCGAAGGCCGCGGCCACCTGCAGCCCGTGGGGGATCTCGTCATCGGGCCGCATTCGCTCATCGTGCCATGGGAATTCCGGCCCACGGGGGCCGGTGAGCCGTTTAACGTGGACTCATTCGCCCGCTGGGGGCTCCACGGAAGGTGAACGGATGACTACGGTGCGCACGTGGGGAGCGGTCATGCGCCGGTCCTTCGCACCTGTGGACACCCTCATCGACCTGCAAGACCACCGCGCGCCCATCGACCTGCTGGCGGTCAGCGGCGACCGGGATGCCGAACTCACCGCGGATCTGCTGCCCGTTGCGCTCGACCAGGCCGAGTCCGTGATCCTCGTGCTCGACGGCCGCGTCAGGGTCGCGTTCGACCGCCGGCCGGTACGCGGCAACGTGCTGGCCACATCCGCGCCCCGCCACGTCCGCGAGACCATCCCTGTCGACGAACCCATCCTCGACCTCTCCGGGCCGGTCGCGGCGGGCATAGGGTGGCTCGCCCGCTGGTCGCCGGTGTCGTTGGTGAGCCTGCCCCTCGAGGCCCGGCGGGGCGTGTTGCTGGCCATGAACTACCGGCGTGCGTTCGACACCGAGGCAGTGGCCGCGCTGCGGGCGGCGACTCAGCGGGTCTCATTGCGCCTGGCACTGCGCGAGGCCCAGGATCAGGTGCGATTGACCCGATTGGCCCTGGATGCGAACCCGGTCCCCACGGCGGGCCTGCAGGACGGACGCATCGCGGTGTGGAACGCCGCTGCCGAGCGGACCTACGGGTTGCCCCGCGACGAGGTCCAGGGGCAGCGCCTGAGTGATGTCGTGCGCACCGAGCCGGACTCTGAGGACCTCGCGTGGCAAGAGTCGGCCCACCTGCCGATCACACCGGTGCGCATCGACTCCTGCCGTGACGGCGAACTGACGGGGGTCGCCTTCACCGACCGCAGCGACCAGGTAGCCGCGGACGAGGCTTTGGCCCTGCAGCAGTCATTGTCGGTCATGCTGCTCGAGTCGGTGCCGGGTCGCGCCTGCGTGCTCGACACGGACGGAATCGTCGTGGCCACCAACGCAGCCTTCGACGCGCAGGGTCCGCTGGGCCGCGGCCGCCGTTCCACGCTCGCCCCGGGTTCGGACTACCTGTCCTGGTTGGCAGGCATCGATGAGGAGTTGCAGCGCCGGCTGCAGGACGTCCTCGACGGCGACTTGCGCAGCGTGACCCGCGAGATCGAGAGCACCTACCGCCGGCGGCAGACATGGACGGAGATCCACGCCACCTCGGCCCGGCACCCCAATGCGGCGGCGCTGATCCTGCACTTGGACATTACGGAGCGTAAGGAGACCGAACTCGATCTCCACCACAAAGCCACCCACGATGCGCTCACCGGCCTGCCCAACCGCGTGCTGCTGGTCGACCGGTTGACCCACGCGTTGACCCGTGCCGCCCGCAGCCACGCCAACGTCGGGGTCGTGTACTGCGACCTCGACCGGTTCAAAGAGGTCAACACCGCGTACGGCCATTCCGGCGGGGATCAACTGCTCGTCCAAGTGGGCCGTCGCTTGCGTGCCGCCTGCCGCACCTCGGACACCGTCGCGCGCGTCTCCGGGGACGAATTTGTGGTGCTACTGGAGGATGTGACGGCGCGCGAGGAGGTCGAAGAGGTCGCCCGCCGGATCCTGACCTCGCTGGCCGTACCCGTGCAGCTCGACGACGGCGTGGCGCACACCGGTGCCAGCCTCGGCCTCGCGCTCACGCCGGGAATCGCCCGCGCGGGCATGGGTAGCGTGCAGAAGCTGGTGCGTCAGGTGGACGCGGCGATGTACGCGGCCAAGGGAGCGGGGCGCAACCAGTACGCCTGGTTCAGTCCCGAGATGCTCGAGCAGCCGCAGACCCGGCCGAACTTCCTGGAGGTCATGGCCCGCCGGCTGCTGAACCGGTGACCGGCCGACAGCGCCCGTCTCGTAATACCGTGAAAGCGTATGACGCCACACCAGGAGGGCCCCCGGGGGCTCACGGCCGCGGAGATGTTGTCGCTGGAACAGCAGGTGGTGGACAACATCCCCGATGTTGCTGTGCGCTTCTCACCCGATGCGACGCTGACCTGGGCCTCGCCGTCGCTGTTCTACTGCCTGGGCTACCGGCCCGCAGATGTGATCGGGACCCGGTTGCTGATGCTCCAGGATCACGACGGCTTGGCCGAAACCGTGCGCGAGACTGCTGCCCAGGGCGGTGACCGCCTGGGTATCAGGTGCGACCTGGTCGCCTCCGACGGCTCCCGAGTCCCCGCGGAGGCGATCCTGCGGTTCGAGTACGACGACGCTGGCGCGCACACGTCCACGTTGTGGGTCATGCGCATCGTGGGACAGTCCGGAGAGCCCGCTCGGCTGTTCCCCCTATTGTCCGACCACACCACCGACGTGGTGTTCATGTTCGATTCCCGCGGGTACACGGTGTGGGTCTCAGCCTCGACACAACGGGTGCTGGGGTTCGACCCAGTGGGGCTCATCGGCGTGAACCGGCCGTTGGTGCCGGACGAGGACCGCGACGAGGTGTACGCATGGTTCGCCCAGCACACCCGCTCGAGCGCGACGTCGGCCAACCGCCGCGCGCGGGTGACGCGTGCCGACGGTTCCTGGCTGTGGATGGACATGAGCGTCGTCTTCGTGAGGTCCGGCGACGGCCGCCTTGACTACGCGGTGGCGACCTTGCGGGACGTCCACCAGCAGGTGCTTGCCGAGCAGGCCTTGCGTCAGGCCGAGCAGACCTTCTCGTACCTGGCCGAATACACCACTGACGTCGTCTACCGGTGCCGCTCCGACGGTGTCATCGAGTGGATCTCACCATCGCTGACCCCCCTGCTCGGATGGGCACCCGCGGAGGTGCTCGGCATGCGGGCCAGCGACTTCGTCCACCCCGACGACGCCGGTTCGATCGTCGTCGACGCCAGTGCCGCGCCCGGTGGCCGGTTTCCGACGGTGGAGGTGCGGTTGCGCCGCTCGGACGGCGAGTATCGCTGGGTGGAACTCAGTCGTGGGCTCATCTTCGACGCCGCCGGCAAGGTCGTGGGCCGGGTCGGCGGGATCCGGGACGTTCAGGAGCACCGCGACGCCCGCGTGGCCCTGGCCGCCAGCGAGCAGCGTTTCAGAGCTGCCATGCGCGACTCCGCTGTGGCGATGTGTCTGGTCGCACCCGACGGCACGATCACGACGGCGAACGCGGCGATGTGCGAGTTCATAGACCGGCCCCCCGAGCAGACGGTCGGGTTGAACTGGCAGCAGATCGTGTCGCGTCACGAGGTTTCCGGCGACGGGAAGCACGTGGAACGCATGACCCGCGGCGAGGAGGAGTCCTTCAGCGGGATCCGCCGGTACGAGCGCCCCGACGGGTCGACCGTGGTCGCCGACTTGACGGTCAGCGCTCTGCGCGACGACAGCAATACGCTGACCGGTTTCGTCGTGCAGGCCATCGACATCACAGTCCGCGAGCAGGAGCGGCTGCGCCTGGCCGCCTCCGAGGCGCACTACCGACTGCTGGCTGACTCGGTCAGCGACATCGTGCTGCAGTGCGACGAGTACGCCACATTGACCTGGGCCTCCCGTTCATTGACACCAGCGACAGGACTGTGGCCCTCGGATGTTGTGGGCCGGCCGCTCATCGACCTGTTGCATCCCAATGACATCGAAGCCGTCCAGCGCACATTCGGAGAGGTGCGCCGGGGTCGGCGCTGCGATCTCGAGGTCCGGTTGGCGACGACATCCGGGACCCATGTGTGGTTCGCGTTGAGCATTCATGCGCCGTTCGATGACGACACCGCGCAGGCCGGCTTCGTTGCGACGTTGCGCGACATCAGCAACGAGATGCGGGTGCGCAGGCTGCTGGCCGAACGGGAGGCCGAGTTCCGCGAGATCGCCGAGCACGCCGCAGACGTGGTGTTCCGGATGGATCCGACCGACAAGATCACCGTGCATCCCGAGGACATGCCGACGTTCTACACGTTCGCCAGTGGACTGCAGCCCAACGTCCCCGAACGGATGACGCTGAGGGCTCACTGCGCGGACGGGGAGTACCGCTGGTTCTCCGCCATCGCCACCAAGATCGCCGACAGCCGCGGGGCGCTCGTCAGCCAGATCGTCGGCCTGCGCAACATCGACAACGAGGTCCGCGCGGTCACCGCCTTGGCACGCAGCGAGGAGCAGTTCCGGCTGGCGATGAACTCGGCTCCCAGCGGCATGGCGGTGGTCGACATCGAAGGCCGTTTTCTGCAGGTCAATGACACGTTGGCCGCCATCACCGGGCATGGGCGCGACTGGCTGCAGCGCCACGCGATGCCGGCGGTGGTGGACCCCGACGACTGGCCCTCGGTCAAGCGCCTCCACGACCGTCTGCTGAGCGGCGATGTGCCTGCTGCGGTGGTCGAATGCCGCCTCGTCCACGCCGACGGCCACTCCGTCTGGGTGCAGAGTTCGCTGGCCGTCCTGCGCGACGAGAAGGGCCAGCCCGTCAACTTCGTGGCCCAGTTCGTCGACATCACCGACGTGCGGGCCGCGCGCGAGGCGCTGCACCATGCGGCGACGCACGACCCGTTGACGTTATTGGGCAACCGGCGCGGCCTGGCCGAATCGCTGGACGAGGCCCTCACCCAGCAACCGCGAACAGGCACCCGCATCGGAGTGCTGGCCCTGGACCTCGACGGCCTCAAACCCGTCAACGACCGGTTCGGGCACCCGGCCGGTGACCAAGTCCTCGTGACAACCAGCGAACGGCTGCGTACTGCGGTCCGCGCCAACGATGTGCTGGCCCGGGTCGGCGGGGACGAGTTCATCGTCGTCCTGCGTGGCATCCACACGGCCGAACAGATTTCGGTGATCGCGGAGAAGATCCGCGCCAGTGTCTGCGAACCGATCGACCTCGGCCATGGCGCCACCGCCCGGATCACCGTGAGCATCGGCGGCGTCCTGGCCCAGCCCGGCCAGACCTCAGACGCCGTCCTCAAAGATGCAGACCAGGCCCTTTACGAAGCCAAACAGGCCGGCGGCAACCAGGAAGTGGTCGCCGGGGCCGGTTAGGGGACCGGGTCACGTCGCACCCGCGAACGAAGCCCTCCATTGCCGCGAAGTTGACGCGACACCCTGGCGTGTCCTGTCAACTTCGCAACAACGAGCGGTGTCAAGGGCTAGCACGCGACACCCGTAACGGCATGCCGCCGACCGGTCGCAGG
>JALOLM010000225.1 GCA_025455985.1 Candidatus Nanopelagicales bacterium
GCCTCGTCGAGGATGATGGCCGCCAGTTCTGCTGAGGTCTGCGGCACGTTGCCGCGGATCTCGCGGCCGAGCACACCTCGAACACTGGGGTAGGCGTAGAACGCACCCTCCGGGACGGGGCAGGAGACCCCGGGAATGGCATTGAGCATGTCGACGATAGTCAGCCGGCGGCGGTCGAATGCCTCCCGCATCTCCGCCACGGCGCTCAGATCACCGGTCACTGCGGCCAGGGCCGCCCGCTGGCTGACGTTGGCCACGTTGGATGTGGCGTGCGACTGCAGGTTGGCCGCAGCCTTCACCACGTCGTCCGGGCCGATCATCCAACCCACCCGCCAGCCGGTCATGGCGTATGTCTTGGCCACGCCGTTGACGATCACACATCTGTCTGCCAGCTCCGGTACCTGAACCGGCATGGACGCGAACTGCGCTGAGCCGTACACGAGGTGCTCGTAGATCTCGTCGGTGATGACCCAGATGCCCTTCTCCGCGGCCCAGCGTCCGATCGCTGTGACCTCGTCGGGGGAGTAGACCGCGCCCGTCGGGTTGGACGGACTGACGAAGACCAGCAACTTGGTCTGGGCAGTGATGGCCGCGTCCAGGTCGGCCACGGAGACCCGGTAGCCGGTGTCCTCGTCGGTGGGGATGACCACCGGCACGCCGCCGGCCAAGCGGATGGACTCTGGGTAGGTGGTCCAGTAGGGGGCGGGGATCAGGACTTCGTCGCCGGGGTCGAGCAAGGTCGCGAACGCGTTGTACAGCGCTTGCTTGCCGCCGTTGGTGACCAGGACCTGGCTGGCTGACACCTCGTAGTGGGAGTCGCGCAGGGTCTTGGCCGCGATCGCCTCGCGCAGACTCGGCAGGCCGGCCGCTGGCGTGTAGCGGTGCATGGCGGGGTCCTCGCAGGCCAGACGTGCAGCCTCGACGATGTAGTCCGGGGTTGGGAAGTCCGGCTCTCCGGCGCCGAACCCAATCACGGGTCGCCCGGCCGCCTTGAGCGCCTTGGCCTTGGCGTCCACTGCGAGGGTGGCGGATTCGGAGATGCTGCCGATGCGGCGTGAGATGCGCGAAAGTGCCATACGCCTATGGTGCCGAACCCGGTGGGCGGGGTCGACCCGTGGGAGGGCTTCGCGTATTCTGGCATCTGGTGATCCACCGGGTGTGCGCAAGCGTGCCCGCTTCCCGCTAATTCGGGTCGAAAGGTCATCGTAGGGTCGTAGCTCAATTGGTAGAGTCCCGGTCTCCAAAACCGGTGGTTGGGGGTTCGAGTCCCTCCGGCCCTGCAAGGCGAAGGAAAGGAAACGGTTCGTGAGCGAGTCGACCACGGCTGACGACGCTGGTTCGCCGACCCCGAAGCGGGGCGCCAACCAGCAGCAGCGCAAGGGTCTGTTCGCGCGCATGGCCCTGTTCCTGCGCCAGATGGTCGCCGAGTTGCGCAAGGTGATCTGGCCCACCCGTAAGGAACTGATCACCTACACCTGGGTGGTGCTGGTGTTCGTGGTGATCATGGCCGGACTGATCGCGCTGTTCGATCTGGGGCTGGCCCGAGTTGTCTTCGCCATTTTCGGCGAGTGAGAAGAACAGAGGATATGTCGATGCAGACCCCCGACCAGTGGCCCGCTGATGAGCAGGGCGACTCGGGCACCGAGGAGTTCGCTGCCGTGGAGCTTCCCGACGGGACCACAGTGGTCGAAGAGGTGGACGTCCGGACTGCCGAGGACGGCACCGTGGTGACCACGCAGACCGAGGCCGTGGCCGAGCCTGACGGAACCGTGAGTGTCGAGGAGACGGTGACCTCCGGGTTCAGCGACGGCACCGTGAGCCAGGAGGCCGTGTCCACCCGCGTCGACGCCGACGGCGCGGTCCACGTCGAGCAGACCGACATCACGGAGACCCCGCACGGCGAGACCATCGTGACCACCGCAGTGGACGACATCGTCGAAGAGGTCGTGGTGGACCCCGAGACCGGGGAGATCATCGAGGTCGCCGACGAGGACGAGGAAGTGGACCCCGTCGAGGCCTTCCGCGACGAGCAGTTGAGCCTGCCGGGCCTGTGGTACGTCGTGCACTCCTACGCCGGTTTCGAGAAGCGGGTCAAGACCAACCTGGAGACGCGGATCAACACCCTCAACATGGAGGACTACATCTTCCAGGTGGAAGTCCCCACCGAAGAGGTCGTGGAGATCAAGCAGGGCCAGAAGAAGACCGTCAAACGCAATAAGTTCCCCGGCTACGTGCTGGTGCGTATGGAGTACACCGACGAGAGTTGGGGAGCCGTCCGACACACCCCGGGGGTCACTGGCTTCGTCGGCAGCGCCCACGAGCCGACCCCTTTGACCATCGATGAGGTCGTGCACATCCTCGCGCCGAAGCCCGAGCCGAAGAAGGCCACGGCAGAGCAGCCGGGCGCGGCGACCCTGGGTCAGCAGCCGGCAAGGGTGACCGAGGTGGACTTCGGTGTCGGGGACTCCGTTACAGTTATTGATGGACCCTTCGCGACGTTGCATGCAACGGTCAGCGAAATCAATCTCGATGCCCAGAAGGTCACCGGCCTCGTTGAGATCTTCGGCCGGGAGACCCCGGTGGAACTCAGCTTCAGCCAGATCGAGAAGAACTAGACCAGCAACAACAAAGGAAACGTAATGCCTCCCAAGAAGAAGGTCGCCGGCCTGATCAAACTGCAGATCCAGGCGGGGCAGGCCAACCCGGCGCCGCCCGTGGGTCCCGCGCTCGGTCAGCACGGCGTGAACATCATGGAGTTCTGCAAGGCCTACAACGCGGCCACGGAAGCCCAGCGCGGACAGGTCATCCCCGTGGAGATCACGGTCTACGAGGACCGCTCGTTCACGTTCGTCACCAAGACGCCGCCGGCTGCGAAGCTGATCCTCAAGGCCGCAGGTCTGCAGAAGGGCTCCGGCAACCCGCTGCAGCCCGTCGGCAAGATCAGCAAGGCCCAGGTCAAGGAGATCGCCGAGACCAAGATGGACGACTTGAACGCCAACGACGTGGACGCCGCGATGAACATCATCGCCGGCACCGCACGTTCGATGGGCGTCACCGTCACCGACTGAAGTACCCCGCGTGGGAGGGGCCGCATCGCCCCGTCGACCACAACACGATAAGGAGCAACGATGCAGCACGGTAAGAACTACAGGAACGCCGCCGAGGCCATCGACCGGGAGAAGATCTACTCCCCGTCGGAGGCGATCGCGCTGGTGAAGTCCACGTCCAAGACCAAGTTCGACCCCACCGTCGAGGTCGCCATGCGCCTCGGGGTGGACCCCCGCAAGGCCGACCAGATGGTCCGCGGGACGGTCAACCTCCCGCACGGAACCGGTAAGACCGCGCGAGTGCTGGTCTTCGCCAATGGCCCCAAGGCCGAGGAGGCCAAGGCGGCCGGGGCCGACTACATCGGCTCGGACGAACTGATCGACAAGGTGGCCGGAGGCTGGATCGACTTCGACGCCGTCGTGGCCACCCCCGACCTGATGGGCAAGGTCGGAAAGCTCGGCCGGGTCCTCGGCCCACGCGGCCTGATGCCCAACCCGAAGACCGGCACCGTCACGATGGACGTGACCAAGGCCGTGTCGGACATCAAGGGCGGCAAGATCGAGTTCCGCGTCGACAAGCACTCGAACCTGCACTTCATCATCGGCAAGGCCAGCTTCAGCGAGGAGCAGTTGGCCGACAACTACGCCGCGGCGGTCGACGAAGTGATGCGTCTCAAGCCGTCGGCGGCGAAGGGCCGTTACATCAAGAAGACCACGCTGTCGACGACCATGGGCCCCGGGATCCAGGTGGATCCCGCCCGTAGTCGCGACGCCTGATCGTCAGCCTGAGGAAGCCCCCGGTCATCGGCCGGGGGCTTCGTCGTTGGGCCCTGTGCTTCCCCGAGCACATCGGGGAGCGGTTGTGCCATCGGGGAGCAAATCCACGCGTGGGATCGCTCACCAACGGCACAACCGCTCACCGACGTGGCTTCGCGGGCCCCGTCCGGCCGACTCATGGCCAGCATGTACACTCGAAAAGAACCACAGACCGCCGGTCGCCGTAATCCAGGCGTAAACCCTGCGCAGGTGAAGCTCTTCCGAGCCCAGGCCTGCGCGCCTGGGCTTTCGTCGTTTCGGCGCAGGAAGGAAACCCATGGCACGGCCTGACAAGCAAGCCGCCGTCACCGAGATCGCGGACCTCTTCCGCAACTCCTCGGCGACGGTGCTCACCGAGTACCGCGGCCTCACGGTCTCCCAGCTCAAGCAGTTGCGCGGGAGTCTGGGCAGCACCACGACCTACGCCGTCGTCAAGAACACCCTGACCAAGATCGCAGCCAAGGATGCCGGCGTCGACGGTATCGACGAGTGGCTGGTCGGCCCCAGCGCGATCGCCTTCGTCGAAGGAGACCCGGTCGAGGCTGCCAAGGGTCTGCGTGCGTTCGCCAAGGAGCACCCGGCGCTGGTGATCAAGGGCGGCGTCATGGACGGCAAGTTGCTGTCCGCCGCTGAGATCAGCAAGCTCGCCGACCTCGAGTC
>JALOLM010000226.1 GCA_025455985.1 Candidatus Nanopelagicales bacterium
CCGAACACGAACCGGGAGTCGTTGTCCACGATGTAGGCGTCGGAGTACTCGATCCCGCCGAGGAGGTTGTCCGTGCGCACGATCGGCTCGCGCGTCCGGATCTTCTCCGTACTCAGGACCTTCGGCGGCTTGGTGAACCCGTTTCCAATGACCCAGTAGGCGGTCGCACCGAGCCCCGCAAACGGCGGCGAGTAGGGCGAGTTCTCGTCCAGCGCGGCCATGAAGCGGATCTCTTTCAGATTCGCCGGGTAGGCCTTGATCAGGTGGTTACGGGACTTGCAGAGGTTGCGCACCAGGCCGATCTCATAGTTCTCCAGGTACTTGAAGCCACCCCACACCAGATTGCTCGACTGCATCGACGTGAAGGCCGCAAAATCACCACGATCGATCACCGCCACGCGTGCCCCTCGTGAGGCGAGTGCCGCCGCGGACACCGCACCGTTGATCCCACCCCCCACGATCAGGACGTCGAAGATGCCGTCTCGAAGTTGGTCGATGTTCGATTCGCGTAGTCCCACGGCTCAATCGTAGGCACCCTGGCCGACGGACATGGCCGCAGTTGAGCAAGCCACCAGAGTGGACCGCGCCCAAATCCGCCGATCTCCTCACGTTGTCTGCGCCAACACTGTGCCGACCATGTAGTCCACGAACTCGTCGGGCTGCTCCCACAGTGGCCGGTGACCCGAGTTGTTGAGCACGATCAGGTCCTTGGACGGGGCGTCGATCATCGGGTACCACTGCGCGAAGGGCTGCGCCCGTCCGTCGGCCTCATGCGCACCCTGCACGAAGTACACCGGTACCGCGAATTCGGTCGCAGTGTTGCGGAAGTCCACACCCTGCAGCTGCGGGTACATCGCGGCGAAGGTGTCCATGAACGCGCCCAGAATGTGGATCTGGTCGATGAGTGTGTACTCGCTCACGAGGAGGTTCTCCGACATCTGCCCGGACCCCTCGGAGTTCCCACTGTGGTCGTAGGCGTACACATCCTGCTCATGGGACAGTGCCGTCTCGTAGGGGAACATCTGCGCGTAGGGCGGTGGACCTGCCTCCTGCAACTGCGCGACAAGTGCGTCGTTGCCGGTCTGCTCAGCCCACGTCAGAGTGTCACGGTAGAAGATCTCATCGGTGGCCAGTTGGCTGACCATTTGGCCAGTGCCGATGAATGCCCGGTACAACTCTGGACGCTTCTGCACGGCCATCACGGCCAGCGTGGTGCCCCACGACTGTCCGAGCAGGTAGATGTCCTCTTGCCCGAAGCGCTCACGCAGGTAGTTCGTCACCTCGTAGGTGTCGGAAAGGTAGCTGTCAACGGTCACGGTCCCGGTGGGATCCAGTTCGGCATAGGCCGTGCCGGCGCCGCGCTGGTCCCAGGTGGCCACGGTGAAGTACTGCTCCAGTTCAGGCAGGTGGCGACGCATGGCGCCAAACTCCGAGCCCCCAGGACCGCCGGCCAGGAAGAGCAGAACCGGGTTGTCGAGACTGTGCCCGCGAATCATCACGTGCAGGTCGTGCTGGCCGGCCGGAATGGTCGTCAACTCCGCGACCGAACCTGCAAGGGGCTGACCGTCGGCTCCCACGATTGGCGCGGTGGAGGCTGGGCGCGCCAGGCCCCACGTCAACACCGACAGCACCAACGCGACCGCCACGGCACTTGTGCGTCCGAGGACCTTCGACCATGTGCTTGACTGCACGAAACGACGCTTCCGCGACACCCCAGCACCCAGAGCTGCCCCGAGGGCCAGCGGCACCAGTGTCAACAGCGCCTGGAAGCCGCGCCCGGTGATGAAGGCAATGGCGCCGTACATGCTTGCGAGGATGCCATCCACCATCGGACCGTCGGTAGCCAGGCGTGCGAGTTCCAAAACGGTGACGAACACTGCAGGCGCCCACAGGATCGCCCAACGGCTGCGCACGAGATAACCGGCGAGTCCGCCGACTCCCAGACTGATGATGATCGAGGCAATCGCGGTGGCGGCGGTCAATGGTCCGCGCGGCGTCCACCATCCTGCAAGCAGTGCCCAGGCGGCGACCGCAACCACTGCCACCACTGCGGCCTTGACGCGAACGCTCGGTGAGAGTTGAGCCGGCTCAACCTGCTGGATACCCATGACTTCCTCATGCGTGCTCATGATGTGACTCCTGTCGTCCACTTCCACGATCCCGCTGCGCGGCCGCCCTGTGATCCCCCTCGCCGCTCGATGTCCGGGTACCCCTGCAGGGGGACTCGGTTCCCCTCGCGGGGGGACTACCGGTGCCAGTTCCGGGGGTACTGTGAGGCCGTGGCCAGCTGGACCCATGGCGATCGCGCACACCAACGCCAGATGTGGTGGGTCCTCGCTGATGCCGTTCTGGCGGGCCTCTTCACCTGGATCACCGTGGTGTCTTTGCGCAGTGAGGCCTACGTTGATCAGTACGGTCCCGTGGAGGGGGCCGGCTGGGTGCTGGCCCTCGCCCCCAACGCCCTGCTCCTCGTGCGCCGGTTCGTGCCCGTGACCGCTCTGGTCACCGCCACTGCTCTGTATCTGGTCGCCAGCGCCACACAAGGTGACAGCAACGCGCCGCTGGCGATTCCGTTCTTCGCCTACTCCGTGGCCCTAGCACGATCCGTGCGAGTCTCCGGGCTCATCGTTGGTGGGGCCGCGCTGGCGCTTTCAACTGCCACGTTCTACGGCCCCGGTGAGCCGGATCCACTGGTGATCGTCGTGTGGTTCCTGCTCTTCGGCGTCGGCTGGCTGGTCGGCATCAGCATCCGTGCCAACCAGTCGCGGGCCGAGCAATTGACTCTGACGGTGGACCACTTGGAAGCCCACCAACAGGAAGTGGCGCAAGCCGCGATCGCCGATGAGCGGATCCGCATCGCCCGTGAACTGCACGACGCTGTCGGACATGCCGTCAACGTCATGGTCCTGCAGGCAGGCGCGGCGCGACTTTCCAACAAGCCCGAGCAGGCTTTCGAGGCACTCGGGGAGATCGAGACGCTGGGCCGTGACGCGCTCACCGACCTCGACCACATGTTGGGCCTCCTCGAGGACACCGGACCAGCAGAGCGCAATCCCGCAAAAGGTATCGCGGACATCCAAGCCATGGTCGACGAACTGTGTGCGGCTGGAGCGGACATCGAACTGCACAACGAGTGCGACAAGAAGGTCGGTCACAACGTCGGTACCGCGACGTTCCGAATCGCTCAGGAGGCTCTGACGAACGCCCTCAAACACGCGCCCGGTTCGCATGTTGTCGTCTCGATTTCATGCACCGCCTCGCACCTGCATCTGAGCATCGTGAACGACGGCTCTGGGGTCGGATCCGTTACCACCTCGGCGGGAGGCAGAGGGATCGTCGGTATGACGGAGAGGGCCAAGATCTTAGGTGGCC
This sequence comes from Candidatus Nanopelagicales bacterium, assembly GCA_025455985.1. Taxonomy (GTDB): domain Bacteria; phylum Actinomycetota; class Actinomycetes; order S36-B12; family UBA10799; genus JADKAV01. The sequence continues at coordinate 3,373 of JALOLM010000226.1, forward strand.
AATTGCAGGCTGGCCCCGCCGGCCCCGCAGGGTTCGCAGTGCGCGCAACTCTGCCCCTCGGTCCGGCGCCGCTGCCCACGGCCGCCGACTCGCACCGGGCGACCGCATGACCATCTCGGTGCTCGTCGTGGACGACGACACCCTTGTGCGCACAGGACTGCGCATGATGATCGAAACTCAGGAGGATCTGGAGGTTGTCGGCGAGGCAGATGACGGGGAGATGGCGGTGGCGCTCGCCCTCGAACTCAGCCCCGACATCGTCTTGATGGACATACGGATGCCAGGGACCGATGGCCTCGAGGCCACCCGCCGCATCACGCACACGCGCAGTGAAGACATCGAACGCGAATCGCCCCGCGTGATCATCCTCACGACGTTCGAACTAGACGATTACGTCTACGAGGCAGTACGCGCCGGGGCCAGCGGTTTCCTGTTGAAGCGCACCCGCCCCGAAGAGCTGCTCGCAGGCATTCGCACTGTCGCAGCTGGCGATGCACTCCTGTCGCCCTCGGTGACGCAGCGCTTGATGCGCGAGTTCACCAGGGTCAGCAACCCGCACGGACTGCCGACCGATGTCAGCAACCGGGACCTCGATCGCCTCACCCAGCGTGAGCGCGAGGTGCTGATCCACATCGGCCACGGCCTTGCCAATCGCGAGATCGCGCGCGAGTTGCACCTCGGCGAGAGCACTGTGAAGACCCACGTGAAGCGCATCCTGATGAAGCTCGGCCTGCGGGATCGGGTGCACGCGGTCGTGTATGCCTATGAGGTCGGCCTGCTGTCACCCGGCGGGACGTCAGGTGGATCGCACTGACACAGGGGGCGACTGGCGTGGAACACGGATCCGCACAACGAGCGTGCCGCCCAATCCCGCCCGCAGGTGTTGGCCGAACAGCGATGCCGGCAGCGGCCGTACGGCTTTCACCAAGCCCACCGGGTGCAGCCGGCCCACCACCGCTCCTGGGGTGTTTGGGACCATCGTGCGAACCCGCAATCCGGTCAGGATGCTGACGCCCGCCAGCACGCCGGTGACCACCGCCGCAGAGAACAGAGCGAGCCGCACGCCCAGCACCTCGGTGAGAGTCCCCGCCAATGCGGTGGTGATCGTTATCGCAAGGATGGACACCGTGTCGTACAGGCCGAAGACCACAGGCTTGGCGCGGCAGACAGGACCATCGCCCACGCGACGAACAGGCCCAGGGTGACCGCCAGCCATCGCAGCGTGTTCCGCGCGGCCAACCTCGGCGCCACGATCATGCTGGCGAAAGCACCTACGGCGAACATCGCGTTGAGCAGCCCGATACCTGTTTCGCCGGCTGACAACGCGCGCTCCCCCACGAACACCATCGACACCACGATGAATCCGTACAGCGCATTGTCCAGAACCGCCAACAGCATGAACATGCGCAGGCGCCGAGTGCGCGTGACGACACGTAGCCCCGCGAAGAAGGCAGAGCTGGTGCCCACGGCGAGCTGCGGTGCCGCTGGCGGCAGCCACAAGCGACCCAGGCACACGAGGGCTGCCCCGAAACACGCGATCGCTGCTAGCCCACCCCCGGCGACTGGGGCTCCTAGCAGCAGAAGAAGGCCCAGCAGACCGGGACCGGCCACCCAGCCTGCGTTCTCAATACCAGTGGCCAGCGTGTTGGCGGCCGGCAGATCATCGTCGCGCACCAATTGCGGTGTTGCCGCGGCGAGCGCGGGGTAGGCGGGCGTCCCCAGAGTGGCCAGGATGCCGGCCAGAGCGATGAGAACGGGCACCGGCCACATCATGACCAGACCCAGGGTGACGACGGACGCTACGCCGATCCGCAAGACGATCGACCACCGCAGAACCACGCTGCGGCTATACCGGTCGGCGACCATACCCGCCGTGGTGGAGAACAGCACGTACGGCAGGAATCCCAAGGCGACCGCAGCAGAGACCCATATGCCCGAGCCAGTGGCGGCCAGGGCGTAGATCCCGACGGCCATGATGAGTTGCAGCTGCGCCACCGTCGCAAGGCCGTGGCCGAGCAGCATCTGCACGAAAGGACCCGTGCGTAGCGTGTTCTTGTAGGACACAAGAACCCCCGATTTGAGCTGATCCCTGCCTGACCCTAGGCCTCGCTCAACATCCCGGGTATCCGTCGAACGTCGCAGATGATCAACCGAATCGGCACCGAAACCGGTCGTATTGGGACATCACACCCACCCGCTGTGTGATGAGGTTGAGCGGGTTGTCCCCAGCCGGGATTCCGTCCGTCAGGGTTTGTCAGACCCCCCTCGTAGCGTGAGATTCATGCAGGACACCACGATCACCGCCGTTGAGAGGCTGCTCGATCCGGACACCGACCCGCTCGAAGCGGTCGCCGCGACTGAAGCCGTCATCGCCTGGGCCCACGCCCGCCAACTCCAAGCCCTGCACCAGGTCAACCGCGACCACCCTGACTATCTCGACCCCACCGGCGCGCTGATCGACCCGGCACCAGCCGAGATCGCCACCACCCTGTACTGGTCCACCGGCGCTGCCGCCCAGCGCCTCGACCTGGCAAGCGAAGTCTGCACCCAATTGCCCGAACTACTCGTGGCCATGCACGCCGGCCACCTCGACCTACCCAAAGCCCGCGAGATCACCCTCGGCACCAGCGAACTCGACCCCGACCAGCGCGTACCCCTGGCCGTCACCGCCGTGACCTACGCCGAAAGCCACACCCGCGCCCAACTGCGCGCCTGGCTGGCACGAAGGGTCGCCGCCATCGACCCCGACGCCGCCGACCGGCGCCGCAAGAAAGCCGTGCGCAAACGCCGGGTATGGATCGACGCCGAACGTGACGGCATGGCCAGCATCGGAGCCTACCTGCCCGCTGAACAAGCCCAGGCTTGCTGGAACGCCATCGCCGCGCTCGCCGACACCACCACCGACGACGGCATCGACGC
>JALOLM010000227.1 GCA_025455985.1 Candidatus Nanopelagicales bacterium
AAGGACCTGCCGAGCATCAACGTCGTGCGGCACAACGGCACACTCATCGCGCTGGCTGAGCAGTCGCGCAGCTACCGGATCACCGAAGACCTGCAGACGCTCGGGCCCGAGACCTTCGGCGACGCATTCCCCATGGGCTTCTGCGCGCACCCCAAAGTGGACCCGCTCACCGGCGAGCTGATCGTGTTCCAGTACGCACTCTGGGCACCCTTCTTGCAGTGGGCGGTGATCGGCCCGGACGGTTCCGTGGCCAGCGGGCCGCACCCCGTGGAAACTGTGGACCGCGCGCACATGGTCCACGACTTCGTCATCACCGCAACCAAGATCGTGCTCGTTCTGAGTCCGGCGGTGTTCGACCTGGAACGGCTGCTGCGCGGCGAGGGGTCACCTCTGGACTGGCAGGCGCAGTTGGGCACCCGCATCGCGGTCATCGACCGGGCCGGCGCGCAGCCCACCCGCTGGTACCAGACCGAGCCCTTCTGGACGTGGCACTTCGGCAACGGCTTCGACGATGGCCCAGACGTGGTGTTCGACGGCGTGCGGTGGGAGCACCTCGGCATCGGCCTCGCGGGCGACGACGGCTACAACCCAGGTGAGTATGCACGCTTCCGTCTGCGGCCCGGCACCGAAGCGGTGCTACATGAAACCGTCGTCGACCGGCGCATGGAGTTCCCGCGCATCGACGACCGGCTCATCGGGCAGCGGCACGAACAGGTGGCAGTCGGTACGACGACGGGTCAACGCGAGGTCCCCACCGGCCAGTTCGACGCGGTCATGACGCTCAACCCCGACACTGGGTCGACAACCCTCTGGGATGCCGGCGACCTGTCAGTGGGCGAGCCCTGTTTCGTTCCCGGCGACGACGGCGGTTACTACACGACGTTCGCCATCGACCGGACGTCATACGACAGCTACCTGCTGATCCTGCGAGCAGCCGACGTTGCCGCCGGCCCGGTGGCCCAGATCGACATCGGCTCCCGCGTCCCCTTGGGCTTGCACGGGACCTGGATCGACTGACTAAGGCTGGAGGCGGGCACGGCCCAGGTTGCCGTCAGGTAGGCGTCACCGAACAAGACCGACTCCCACCGGTTGACGTAATGGACCGGCGTTGAAACCGCTATAGGTGCGATCGCGACGGGTCAACGGCCCGCGCAAGGTTGATCACTTCGTGACCCTTGGGCCATTCGCACCGGGCGTATTCTGGATATATGGACGGGCCCGCAACGGCCCTACGGCTCCAGGGCCTCACCAAGTTCTACGGGAGCCAACGCGGCATCGAGGATCTGAGTCTCGATGTGAAGACCGGCGAAGTTTTCGGATTCCTCGGCCCGAACGGCGCCGGGAAGACCACCACCATCCGCATGATCCTCGGGTTGCTTCACCCGACGGACGGCACTGGCGAGGTACTCGGGTTCGACATCGTCAAGGACAGCGTCGCTCTGAGAGCCAACACGGGCTACCTGCCCGGCGACCTCGCGCTGTACGACCGCATGACCGGACGCGATCTGCTCGAGTTCCTGTCACGCATGCGCGGGGGCGTGCCACGCCAGCGCTATGAGGAACTCGCCGAGCGACTCCACCTCGACCTCAGTCGACGGGTCAAGGATCTGTCGCGCGGCAACCGGCAGAAGATCGGCGTGGTCGCGGCCTTCATGCACTCGCCGCAGTTGCTGGTTCTCGACGAACCGACCAGCGGCCTCGACCCGCTCGTGCAGCAGGAGTTCCAGCGTCTGGTCCGCGAGACGGTCGAAGGCGGCGCGTGGAGCAGATGGCCGACCGGGTCGGGATCGTGGTGCATGGCCGCCTGGTGGTCGTGGACAGCGTCGATGTCCTGCGCGAACGCGCGGCCCGGCGCATCGAACTGGACTTCCCGGCCGCGCCGCCGGATCTCACCGGCGCCCCGGGAGTGCAACGTGTGGAAGTTCGCGGGCCCACCGCGACGTGCTGGGTTGCCGGTGAGGCCGGGGCTCTGCTGAAGCTGGCCGTGGACCACGGGCTGGTCGACGTCCACACCCACGACCCCGACCTCGAGGATGCGTTCCTCGGATTCGTCGCCGGAGGTGAACAGTCATGAGTGCGGTCGTCCTTCCCATCCCACGCGCGATGCCGCAGGTGTTGACGTTGACGCTGCGCACACTGCGCGAACGGTGGCGCTCGACGTTCGGCTGGGGTCTCGGGCTGGTTCTGATCGGGATCATGCAGTTGGCCGTCTACCCCTCGGTCGCGACCTCGTCCGAGGGCATGCAGGCGTTCGTCGACCAGTGGCCCGACGCGCTCAAGGAGGCGTTCAGCCTCGACGCCTACACCACCGGCGCCGGGTTCCTCAACGCCGAGATGTTCTCGATGATGGTGCCGCTGGTTCTCATTGCGATCGCGTGCACGGGTGCGGCCGCCGCGACCGCCGGCGAAGAGGAACGGGGAACCGCAGACGTGCTCTTGTCGCTACCCGTCAGCCGCGGCCGGGTGATGGCTGCCAAGGTTCTGGCAACCGTGATCGCCGTGCTGCTGGTGGCGGCGGCGACGCTACTGACGATCGCGGTCGGGGCGCCGCTGGTGGACCTCGATGTCGGTGTGGGCGACCTGACCGCCGGCATCGCCATGACGACCCTGCTCGCGCTGTTCTTCGGCGCGGTCACTTTGATCGTCGGGGCGCTGACCGGAAAGCGCACTGTCGCGCTCGGCGTTGGAGTGGGGCTGGCGCTTGCGGCATTCCTGCTCAATGCCCTGGCCCCGATGGCCGACTGGCTGGAGCCGTGGCAGAAGGCGTCGCCCTTCGAATGGGCGCTTGGCGACAGCCCGCTGGTCAACGGTCTCGACGTGCCGATGGCCGGACTGCTGCTCGCGCTGTCGATCATCGGCGTCATCGTGGCCGATGTGCTCTACCACCGGCACGACATCGGCGGGCGGTGACGAGGCAGTTACGGCAGGAACCGGACGCGGCCACCGGCCGAGGTCAGGTACTCGTCACCGGCCTGACCGAACAACAACGACTCCCACCGCTTGATGGTCGCTGGCAACTTCGCACCGATCCCCTTTGTCGGCTTCTTGCGGCTCACGTAGTACACCCCGTATGCGTGCTTGTAGCTGCGATCGCGGGTGGTCTGCTCGCTGGGCGTCACACCGTCGATCGGCACTGCGCACGTCCGGCCACTGGTCAAATACCTGCCCGCGTACGAGAGTTTCTGCACCGCCACCGCACCGCCGGTCACGGACAACGTGGAACCGTCCGTGGTGCGCTGGGCGCCAGGTGCGTACGACTTCCGGCCGAACATTTGACGGGCCTTGCCGTAACTGTCCGTCGGTGTGCGCAGGGATACCGGCTGTGACCAGTCGGCGAAGACCTGCGACCAGTTCGTGATCGACCCGTCGAGAACACCGGACAACTGGGCGTCGGTGAGTCCCTGGCAGACCGGGGAGGTGGCATCGGCAAGCAGCACATCGGCGTCGAGCCACAACAGCCGCTGCTTGAGCCCGAACTTCTTCAACTGTTTGGTCGTCACAGCTCGGTCGTACAGTCCCGCGGTGGTGGTGCCGGTCCGCCCGCCCTGCAGTCGGAGCATGTACTTCGGCAGTTGCCGGATACTGGCGTTGGTCCACCGGATCCGGTACTTGGTCGAACCGATCGTGAACGCGTCGATCTCCGGGGCGATGTTGGGCAGGGAAGCGGCGTCGTCCCACAACTGCGGAGGCATCTGCACGGAGACCTGCCAGAAGTCGGAGACGGTCTTCGCCTGTACCGGCGCGGCCAGGCCAAGCGACACGACGATGCCTGCGGCGATGCCGCGTCCAATGATGATCACCGCCTGAGTGTAGCCGGGGCCGACGTGCGCTGACTTCGGCCGAACCTACGATTGAGTAGTGCGACGCGTCGGTGTGCTGATCGCCGCCGCGATCGTGCTGGCGGGGTGCGGCAGCGATTTCGCGCGCACTGTGCCCAAGGAGTACCGCAAGCCGCTCAAACAAGCGGCCAAAGAATGCCCCGAACTCAGCCCGCGCCTGCTGGCCGCGCAGATCGACCAGGAGTCCGGCTTCGATCCAGATGCTGTCTCAAAGGCCGGCGCCGAAGGCATCGCGCAGTTCGTGCCCGACACCTGGGCAGTGTGGGGCCAGGACCTTGACGGTGACGGCGTGGCCTCCCCATACAACGCGCTTGAGGCGATCGACGCGCAAGCCCGGCTCATGTGTTTCCTGATCTTCGAGGCAAAGAGTTCCGGCATCGACGGCGACCCGATCGACCTGGCCCTGGCGGCCTACAACGCCGGTTGGAGCAACGTCGTGCGCTACGACGGCATCCCGCCGTTCGAGGAGACGGAGAACTACGTCAAGCGGATTCGCGACCGCGAGGACGGCTACCGGTTCCGGGGTTAGGCACCCCGATTCGGTCGCAACTGGTAGTAGGCGGTGCTGCTCACCACCGTGCGGCCGTCCGCGTCCTGCCCGTGCAATTCCAGGGTGAACTCCGCGCGACCGTCTCGATCAACCTGCTCCGCAAGACCCCGCCAGTGCTCGGCGTCGATAGTGGCCACCAGAGTCACGTCGCTTCGCGCGGCGGCCAGGAAACGGATGTCCACGCGGGTCACGATCGGCGTGTACTTAGTCGGATCCAGCACGCCCAGCGGGATCAGGCCGCCGGGTAGTTCGCACAGACCGAACAGCGCTCCGGCGTACATCGTGCCGAAGTGGTTTCCATTGCCCTCGATCGGCACGCGCAGGCGCAGTCCGCCAGGACTGATCTCCTCCACCACCACGCCCAGCCGACCGATCGCAGGCACGGTCTGGTGAACGAACTGCGTGGCCAACTCCGGGGTGATTTGGCTCATTCGGGCAGTGTCTCCAGCACATCGCTGAGGAACTGGCAACGGTCGAAGACTTCTTCGCCGTTGAACGTCCAGCCCATTCGGACGATCACCGCGTCGCGCGAGGGGACCATGGCCACGGTCTGACCCCAGTGCCCGCCCATGTACAAGGCGTCCTCAGGGATGCCCGGCGTTCCCTTGCACTCTCCACCGACGGGGTTGGCCGGGATCCACGTCTGCGCGCCGTACCCGGCACCCTCACCCTCGGGCAACGATGAGGTTCCAGCGGTCTCCCACCAGTCGGCAGGCAGCACTTGCTGGCCCTGCCACTGCCCGTCTTTGAGCATCACTTCTCCGAGGCGAGCCCAGTCCGTGACGCTGGCCCACAGGTAGGACGAGCCCACCCAGGTGCCGCTCTCGTCGGTCTCCAGGGTCGCGGTCTTCACGCCGATCGGGTCGAACAGAGCGGTCTTGGAGTAGTCCCAGTACTCCTGCTGGGAGCCGAACTGCGCTTCGACGATCTGAGCCAGGATGTTGGACACCGCGCTGAGGTACTCCCAGTTGGTGCCCGGCGGGAACTCGCTGGGGTGGTCGGCGGCCCAGTCGGCCATGTTGGGCTGGTTGTAGAGCATGTCCAGGACGTCGCTGCCGGGTTCGTAGCCCTCGTTGATCTTCAAACCCGCGCGCATGTACATGAGGTCCGCGACCGTGATCTCGGCCCGCTCGTCCTGTGCCCACTGCGCGACCCACTCGGGTGCTTTGCCCTCCGGGAATGCGTCGATCACCGGGGTCTCGATGTCGAGGCCGACCTCTTCGAACTTCTTGTAGGCCAACATCGCGGCCACGGTCTTGGTCATCGACCATCCGTGCAGCGCAACGTTCTTCTCGATGTCCTTGCCGTCACGTACGAGCAGGAGCTTGCCGTTTTGGACGACCGCGACGCCTCTTGCGTTGGCGCCTTGCGGGTCGCCGGAGTCCGCGAATGCCTCGTCGACGACCTTGGTCAACTCGGTGTCGTCGAAACCGGCCGGCGGCTGCGGCGCATCACCGGCGGGCCACGGGGCTGGATCCGCCGGGGCAGGTGTGTAGGGGACCGCGGAGGGATCCGCCGGAGCACCGAGCACGCAGCCCCGATCGGTCACCAGGGAGGCCTGCCGCTTGAACATGCCGAGGAACGTGCCCGTGGCGTAGTGCTCCTCTTCATTGAGCTCGGCGGAGACCAAGCCGAAGAGCAGCGGGCTGGCAGGGACGACGTCCTGTTCCATAAGCGTGTCCGCGTCCCCGGAACGGCCTGCGACGAAGCTCGCGGAGCACAGCGCCTTGGCGGCCATT
>JALOLM010000019.1 GCA_025455985.1 Candidatus Nanopelagicales bacterium
AGTTCCTGGCACAGACGGAAACCCACCTGCCCTAGTCCCACAACGATGACGTGACCCGACCGAGGCATCGCCCGCCGGCCGAACAGCCCGACATAGCGACCGGACAGCAAATGCTCCACCATGCCGGCAGTGAAGACCGCTAGGAAGATGATCGCGGAGAGCATGGCCACGATGGTGAACACCTGGTACCAGGGATACCCGTGACCGTCGGGGGCCGGCCCAACGGTGGACAACACTGCAACCGCCTCGGCTGCGGCGTCGAGCCACCCCCTGCCTTTGAACGCCATCAGCAGGAACGTGTCGACGACGATGATCGCGGCCATTCCGAGCAGTCCGGTAAGCAGGATGGCTGAGTTTCCGTCATGCGGACGCAGTTGACCCTGCAGCCGCCCGATCAGCCCCGCCCGTCGCATCGACTCCGGGACGTTGAACCCACCCACCTGCAAGAAGCCGTTGGCCCGCCTGACCGCACTGCGCGCTCCTTGGGTGCCCGGCAGCGCAGGTCCGACAGCGAGGACGTCGGGGCCCATGACGGCACCGAGCAGGGTCGGCAGCGCAGCATCAGCCGGAGAGATGATCGTGACGTCGGCGACCACTGCTCGCAGTTGGTCGGCAGCAGTGCGGTCGAACAAGGCGACGTAGATCCGCACCCCGGGACGGATGTGCGCCACAGCCAGCACATATCGAATGGCCGACGTGTCGTCGTGCAGCAACACGGCGACTGCATCGACCTGCTGTCCGAGGGCCACTTCGAGTTCGCGATCACCGGCGTCGCGCAGGTGATTGACTGTGTGCCCCTCGGAGGTCAACTGCCGGCAGGCGCGTCCAGCCAGACCCCCCTCGCCAATCACGACCACGGACATGGCCGACATTGTGGCAGGCGCGGCACCGCGACGAGTCAACTCGACGGTGTGGCCCGGGCAGTAGGCGCTAGAGCACCTTGCCCAGGAAGTCCTGGAACCGCTTGCTCTGAGGATTGGCCAGGATCTCGCGCGGCTCGCCGATCTCCGCGACAACACCCTTGTCGATGAAGGCCAACAGATCACCCACCTGACGGGCGAAACCGATCTCGTGGGTCACCACGATCATGGTCATCCCGGACTCGGCCAGACGCCTCATCACGTCGAGCACCTCCCCCACCAGTTCGGGGTCGAGCGCTGAGGTCGGCTCGTCGAACAACATCAAGTCGGGGTCCATCGCTAGCGCCCTGGCGATCGCCACTCGCTGCTGCTGGCCACCGGACAGCTGCATGGGGTAACTGTCGCCCCGATCACCGAGGCCCACCTTGCCCAGCAACTCGATGGCCCGCTCGCGCGCGATCTTCTTGTTGTCCCTGCGCACGACGACTGGCCCGCACATCACGTTCTCCGCCGCAGTCATGTGCGGGAACAGATTGAACCTCTGGAACACCATGCCGATGGATCGGCGCTGCTCGGCCACCTCTTTGTCATGCATCTCGTACAGCTTGCCGCTGCGTTGCTTGTAGCCGATCAACTCCCCGTCCACGGACAACCGCCCCGAGTCGATCTTCTCCAGATGGTTGATGCAGCGCAGGAACGTGGACTTGCCCCCGCCGGAGGGCCCGATGATGCACGCGACCTCACCGGTGCGAATCTCCATGTCGATGCCACGCAGCACTTCGTTGCGGCCGTAGGCCTTGTGAACGTTCTCAGCCAGGACCTTGACGGGTTTCTCGCTCATGCGGCACCTCCCAGGTGCAGTTTCCGCCGCCACTTCTGGATCGGCGTCGGAGGCAGTTCGCGCATCGCGCCCTTCGCGTAGTGCCGCTCGATGTAGTACTGGCCCACCATCAGGACACTGGTGAGGGCCAGGTACCAGATACTGGCCAGGATCGCCATGGGGAACGGCTGGAACAGGCGGTTACCGATCGCACTGGCCTGGAAGAACAACTCAGTGGTCAAAGGGATGGCGATGACCAATGAGGTTGTCTTCAGCATCGAGATGGTCTCGTTGCCGGTCGGCGGCACGATCACCCGCATCGCCTGTGGCAGGACGATGTGCCGCAGTGTCTGCATCCGGCTCATGCCCAGCGCGGTGGCGGCCTCCTCCTGCCCCTCGTCGACGCTGAGGATGCCCGCGCGCACGATCTCCGACATGTAGGCCGCCTCGTTCAAGCCCAGACCCAGCAACGCTGCGACGAACGCCGGAATCAGAGTCTTCGTGTCCAGAGTGAAGAACTCAGGGCCGAACGGCACCCCCAGGGAGATCGTCGTGTAGAGCGCGATGATGTTCGCCCACAAGAACAACTGCACGTAGACCGGTGTCCCGCGGAACGCCCAAATGAACAACCAGGACGTGCCGTTGAGTACCGGGTTGGGCGACAGTCTCATGATCGCCAGCACGATGCCCAGCACCAGGCCGATGATCATCGACAGAACGGTCAGCAGGATCGTGACACCGACACCCCTGACGATCGGCGGTGAGAATATCCACTCGCCGATCAGCGACCAGCCCCAGTTGGGATTGGTCAAGAGGCTGTGGACCAGCATCGCCCCGAAAAGGGCCACGATGGCCGCCCCCACCCATCGGCCCGGGTGCCTGACCGGCACGGCCTCGATGGGTGGCTTCTCCCGTGGCTGTGCCACGTCCTCTGGGGCGTCGGTGCTCACGATCGACCTCCTGCTGCTCGCGACTAACTAGCCGGGTTCACCTCAGCCGAGGTGACCGCCCCGTTGGCAACACCCCACTGGTCGAGGATCGCGCCGTACGTGCCGTCCTCGATGAGCGCGTCAACTGCGCCCTGGATTGCAGTGGCGAATTCTGTCTCCTCCTTGGGCACGACGATGCCGTAGGGCGCGGAGTCATAGATGTCACCGAGTTGCTCGAGCTTGCCCGACTGCTGGATGGCGTAAGCCACCACCGGTGAGTCAGCGAGCATCGCGTCTGCCTTGCCGCTGACTACTGCGGTCGTGGCTTCCGACTGCAGCCCGTACTGCTGGATGCTTATCTCAGGCTTGCCGGCGCTCTTGCACTCCTCGTTCTTCGCCTCGATGTCATCGACCTGGACGGTGGCCTTCTGTACCGCCACTGTCTTGCCACACGGGTCTTCCACCGAGATACCCGACGGGTTACCTGTGGGCACGGCCCACGCGGTTCCTGCGTTGAAGTAGCTGATCATGTTGACCTGCTGCTCACGCTCGGCATTGATCGTGAAGGACGACATCGACGAGTTGAACTTGCCGTTCTGCACACCGACGATCAGCGAGTCGAACGTGGCGTTCTCCCACTTGCCGGTGAGACCCAACTTGGCGGCGATGGCGTTACCAAGGTCGATGTCCATGCCGATGATGGTGCTGCCGTCCTCGGCGAAGAACTGGTTGGGTGCGTAGCTGGCGTCGGTCCCGAACAGCAGCGTTCCCGTCGACTTGATGCTCTCGGGCACCTGCGCGGCCAGTGCATCATCCACCGCTACTGACGGGACACCGCTCGGAGAGGCCGATGCATCGCCGGTTGACGAATCGCCCCCGCAGGCGCTCAATGCCAATGCACCGGCGATCGCCGCCACCGCAAATCGGCCTACTTTGAAACTCTTGGACATGATCGCTCCCTACTGTGTGCTTCACACCCTGCCACAGCGGAGGCCCGCAGTTGGCAATCACAGCAACCACGCCGTGAAAATTTCGCTCAACCGGGCAAACCCGGTGCGTTCCATAGGGAAATGACAGGCTGCGTGCGCTCGAATCCGAGCATGCTCACGGTCCCCGTCTCCAAGGCGAACAGGCGGCCATCGCGGGCGGGCAGTCCGAGCCAGGTCGCGGTAAGAATGCGCAGTACGTGACCGTGAGCGACCAGTGCGACGTCCTCGCCCCGATCCAGGTACGGCCGGCACAATTCGATCACCCGAAAGCAACGTTTCGCTACGTCCTCGGGCTGCTCCCCCGGCGTCTGCCCGCTCGGGATCTGGGCGTCCCAGATGACCCATCCGGGGTCTGCCAGGTCCTCGCGGATCTGTGTCGTGGTCCTGCCTTCGAACGCGCCATAGTCCCACTCGAGCAGGTCGTCGGTGATCACCTGCGGGCGCAGCCCTGCCAGGGCGGCGGTGTCCTGGGCGCGGCTCAGTGGACTGCAGGCCACGAGGCCGAACTCATGACCGCGCAGGTGTGGGGCCAGTGCCTTCGCCGCAGCCCGGCCGTCCTGGGTCAGACCGATATCGGTACGGCCCGTGTGTTGACCCGACTTGCTCCACGCGGTCTGCCCGTGTCTGAGCATCACTATGCCTGCCATGAGGGTCTACTGTGCCACCTATGAGTTGGCGTTCGCCGCAATCTAGTCCCGGGGGCCCGTGAGATGACACAGACCATGGACAAGCAGGAGACACCTGCCCAGGCCAAAGGCCTGACGCTGTGGCCGGCTACCGCCCTGGTGACCGGGACCATCATCGGCGCGGGCATCTTCACACAGCCCTCGTGGCTGGCCCAATACGGACCGATCAGCATCCTCGGCTTCGCACTCACCGCCTTCGGCAGTCTCATGCTGGCCCTGGTCTTCTCCTCGCTAGCCAGGCGCACGCCGGACGTCGGGGGGCCGTATGCCTTCTCCAGGCAGGGTTTCGGTGACTTCATCGGATTTCAGTCCGCCTGGACCTACTGGATCGGGGCATGGGTGGGGGTTGGCGCGATTGCCTCGGCCATGATCGGTTACGTCGGCGTGCTGGTTCCCGATGTCGTCGACAACAAGCTGATCAGCATCGCGGTGGCTGTCAGCGCGATCGTTGCCCTCACATTCCTGAACACGCGCGGGGTGGTGACCGGCGGCGCGGTGTCCTTGCTGTTGACCGTCCTCAAGGTGGTGCCCCTACTGATCATCGGGACCATCGGTTTTGTGGCCTTCGACTTCGACAACCTAGGGCCTTTCAACGCATCGTCGCTGCCGCCGATAGAAGTTCTCACCGCTGTGATGGCCTACACCTTGTTCTCGTTCATCGGAGTCGAAGCCGCAACGATCCCGGCCGGTGACGTCCACGAGCCCGACAAGACGATCCCGCGTGCCACCTTGATCGGGACCAGCGCCGCAGCCGCGGTCTATCTGCTGAGCACTGCCGCCGTGTTCGGCGCCACCGAACGCAGCGATCTTGAGACCAGTGACGCAGCCTTCGCCTTGGCCGCCTCCAACATGTTCGGCTCGTGGGCCGGCAATGCGGTCTCGGTGGTTGCGGTGATCTCCTGTCTCGGTGCGATGAACGGTCTCATTCTGCTCAGCGGTCAGATCCCGATGGCCGCGGAGTTCGACGGCCTGGCGCCGAAAGCCTTCGGCAAACTCAACGTCAAGCACGCCCCTGCCACAGGCCTGATCATCAGCGGGGCGCTGGCGGCAGGCCTGCTGGCACTGTCCTTCAGCGGCGGGGGCCTCGGTGATGTGGTCTCCACATTGGTCCTGGTGTCAGCGGTGGCGACCATGGTCTCCTACGCGTTCAGTGCGGCAGCGGAGATCAAGTGGCTGGCCCTTGACCGAGGCAAAGTCCCGGTGGCCCATCTGGCGCGCAAGATGGCCGTGGCGATCCTTGCCCTGCTGTTCACGATCCTGGCGTTCGTGGGCGGAGGCCAGGAAGAGATCTACTGGCTGTGGATCCTTGTCGTACTCGGCGTGCCCTTGTACATCTTCATCCTGTGGCGCAGGGCAGGCAAGGGACAGAACTACGGCGGCGAGCAGGCGCTGGCGGATCAGGACGTCAACGCGTAACACGCGACCGTGGCAGCCATCGCCACGTTCAGCGAGTCGGTGCCATGGGCCATCGGGATGCTCAACGTCACGTCCGTGCCAGCCTTAGCGCTTTCGCTGAGACCTGGACCCTCGGTACCCACCAGCAGCATCGTCGGACCTTCGCGGCGCCACTGCCGGATGGACGTGCTGGCACCCGGATCCAGTGCGATCGTCGACATTCCGACAGACCGGGCCGCCGCCAGAGCCGTTGCTGTGTCGGCGACCGTGGCCCATGCGAGGTTGAACACCGCGCCCATCGAGGTCTTCACGCTGCGGCGGTACCACGGGTCCGCGCAGCGGGCCGTCACGAGAACTGCGTCGATCCCCAGGCCAGCAGCTGACCGGAAGATCGCACCGACGTTCGTGTGATCGACGAGGTCCTCAAGCAACACCGCAGTGGTCGCACCGGACAACACCTGCGTCACACCGCGTGGGCGCGGCCTTGCGAATACGGCCAGTGCCCCGCGATGCAGGCGGAAACCGGTGATGCTCTCCAGCAGCGCGGGCGGGGCCAAGTACACAGGGACGTCCGCTGGCACCTCTGGTTCAAGACCCGGCCACCACTTGGGTTCCATGAGCGCAGACACCATCTGCAAGCCGGCGGCGAGGGCGCGGCCGATCACCTTGGCGCCCTCAGCCAGGAAGATCCCTTCGGCGGGTTCAGACACCATTCGCAACTGCATGTCCGTCAGCCGGGTGTAATGCGCGATGCGTGGGTCGTCCTTGGACACCACATCGGTGACCAACATCAGCTGCCCTTGACAAACGCGGCAAGGGCGGCCACCACACCCACGACGATCACGAGTGCACGCAGTGCCGATGGCGGGAGCCGCCGTGTCACCCGCCCGCCGAGCAGACCGCCGAGTAGGGACGAGATCGCCAGCACCGCGGCCGCGGACCACAGGACCTGGCCGCCAGCCACGAACACAACCGCCGCACACGCGTTAGCCACACCGGCCAGGACGTTCTTCGCCCCGTTGGCCTCGTGGATGTCCTTGACACCACTGGCCGACAGCGCCGCCAGGAAGGCGATGCCCTGCCCCGCTCCGAAGTACCCGCCGTAGAAGCCGGAGCCGGCCATGGCCACGGCACTGGTGCGGGCACTCGGTTCAGGAAGATGTTTGACCACCAGGGGCTGCACGGCAACCAGGCCGACGGCCAGAAGGATCAACCACGGCACGGCTGCGCTGAACACTTCGCTGGGCAACACCAGGACCAACAGCGCCCCGCCCATGGCCGCCACTGCCACCACCGCGACCCATCGCCACAAACCCCTGGTGAGAACATCCCGGAAGGCCCATGCACCACTGGCACTGCCAGGAACCAGCCCCAAGGTGTTGGTGCCGTTGGCCATCACGGGCGGCACGCCCAATGCCAGCAGTGTGGGGAAGGTGATAAGTGTGCCCGATCCGACAGCTGCGTTGACCGCCCCGGCAGCGAAACCCGCTGCCAGGAGCAACCCGATCTCCGTGACAGTCATCGCGGCGTGACGTGAGCGGTCCACCGAGGACCGGCCCGCTCCACCGTCACCGGTAGCCCGAACGTGGCAGACACGTGCTCGGAGGTCAACACCTCGGCGATGGGTCCGGCCTTTACACACATGCCGTCGCGCAGCAGGAGTACGTGCGTGGTGGCTTCGGGGATCTCCTCGACGTGATGGGTGATCATCACCAGAGTGGGCGCCGATTCGTCGGCGGCTAGAGCATCGATTCGGCTGAGCAGGTCCTCGCGGCCAGCGATGTCCAACCCGGCAGCCGGCTCGTCGAGAAGCAGCAGTTCGGGATCGGCCATCAGCGCCCGGGCGATGGTTGCACGCTTGCGCTCTCCTTCGCTGAGGGTCCCGAACCGGCTGTTCGCAAGGGCGGTCAGTCCCCACACGTCGAGCAGTTCCGACGTACGCCGGGCTTCAGCAGACTCATAGGACTCCCGCCATCGACCCAGCACCGCCCACGCAGAGGTCATGACCACGTCGGACACCCGCTCGGCATCGGGAACCCTTGCCGCCAGTGCCGAACTGGCCAGACCGATCCGGGGACGCAGTTCGAAGACATCCACGGCGCCGATGCGCTCGTCGAGGACCTCGGCGGTGCCACGACTGGGATGCAGGAGCGTCGCCGCGATTTGTAGCAGGGTGGTCTTACCCGCACCATTGGGCCCGAGTACGACCCAGTTCTGCCCCTCGGCCACTGCCCAGTCAATGCCGGACAGGATCTCGCGGCCCTCACGCAGCACGGACACATCCACGAGGTTGATGACGTCCGACACGGGACCTAACCCTACGCTGGGATGCCATGACCGTCGTTCCCGCGTCTTTCCAGATCGCCGGCTGGCTACCCGCCTGGTGGCGAGCCGCAGTGGGCGGCGACGACGTCCTGGAACTCATCGGTCCAGGCGCACTCGAGGCGCTGGCTCGGCAACGGGTGCTCACCGCGGCCGTGAGCGCCTACTGCCCGGAACTGGGTGTCGGTGTCCTGCCTGGACCCAAGCCCACCACCGAGGACGCAGTTGCCGCCGGTGAAGCGGTCATCCTGCACGGACACCCCGGCCAGCCCGGGGCACTGCTGATACCTCGTCGCACCGGCTGGGAAATGCTTCCGACCGGTCCGTCGCGACCTGTGGATCTCGATCTGCGCCGGGCCGGTATCGAGTTGGATGAGGCGGTGCTGGCCGCTGAGGAGCAGTTGCGACTGGGCCCGGGTGTCTCTGCGCGCCCGCAGCAACCCGCGACCGCACGGCCATTGCCCCCCGGAGCCTCTTCCCAACGACGTGGCCTACTGGTGCGCGCAGTGCGGATCTGGACCGCACTGTCCGCCGTGGAGTCGCTGACGCCGCAATTGCGCGACCTGCTCACCGCCGTCGCTCGCGCAACCCTGGTCGCCTACGCCGAGCCAGTGCCGGCACTGGTCGACCGGCCCGCGGACAGGAGGTTCGCGTGAACACCACCTTGACGTTCACCGGCTGGGACCGCCCTGGGATCACCGCCCAGTTGCTCAGCGCCCTCGGTGAGGCGATCCCCGTCCACGACATCGAACAACTTGTGGTGCAGGGCCGACTCGTGCTCTCCGTTGCGGTGGAGAGTGTGAACGTCGATGTCGTGAGCAGCCTTGCCGCTGACCTCGGGTTGGCGATCGACATCCGCGATGAGTGCGACGACGTGGTCGACCGGCGCTCGGCCAGTGCCCTTGTTGTCCTCATGGCCCATCAGCTCCAGGCCTCACACGTCGCCTTGATCGCCGAACAGATCGCTGGACTCGGCGGCAACATCGAGCGGATCGTCCGCACCGCGGACTACCCCGTGACCGCTGTTGAGATGACGGTCAGTAGCGTCCCGGCATCTGCCCTGAAGCAGGCGCTGGCACCGGTGTCGACGCGACTCAGCGTGGATGTCGCCGTCCAGTCGGCGACGATCATCAGGCAGGGCGCGCGGCTCGTGGTGATGGACGTCGACTCGACACTGATCCAGGACGAGGTGATCGACCTACTGGCCCAGGAGGCCGGCTGCCAGGCGGCAGTCGCCGAGGTCACCGAGCGCGCCATGGCCGGAGAACTCGACTTCGAGCAATCCTTGAGGCAACGAGTGTCCGCACTGCAGGGAACTCCGGTCGCGGCCATCGAGTCCGTACGATCGCGGGTGCGGCTCACCCCGGGGGCACGGACCCTGTGCCGGGTTCTCAACTCCCTGGGCTACCGCCTTGCTCTGGTCTCCGGCGGCTTCGCCGAGATCGTAGGTCCCCTGGCCGAGGAGCTCGGAGTGCATCGCTTCCGGGCCAACACCTTGGAGGTCGCCGACGGCCGGCTGACCGGCCGGGTCGTGCCCCCGGTCGTGGACCGGGCGGGTAAAGCACGCGCGCTGCGCGAGTTCGCCGGCGAGTTCGGGTTCGCCCTGTCGAGAACGGTGGCAATCGGGGATGGCGCCAATGATCTCGACATGATCGAGGCCGCGGGGCTGGGCATCGCCTTCAACGCCAAACCAGCGGTGGCCGCGGCTGCAGATGCCTCGGTGACCGCCCCCTACCTCGACTCTGTGCTCTACCTGTTGGGGATCAGTCGTGAGCAGGTGGAGGCACTGTCCTGACCCGTCAGCCGCGCGCCACGACGAACGCTTCCAAGCGGGCGCTGCCCAGCCCCCAGTGCGCCCAGGGCTCATCGCTGGTGAGCACCGCAAAGGCGGCGGTCGGGAACTTGGCGACCATCTGCCGGTAGTCCGGGCTGCTGGTGTTGCGGGTGAGGCGTTCAGCGAGCACCTCGGTGCCCGGGTTGTGTGCCACCACCACCACTGACGAGCCAGTCTCGTCGCGTAGCCGGGCCAGCATGGCATCGGCGGATGCCAGGTAGAGCTCGGGCATGTCCCGCTTCTCGTCCACCTGCAACGCCGGTGCCGCCAGATCCCAGGTCTGCTGAGTGCGGACCGCGGTGGACACCAGCGCAGTGGCGATCCACGGCACATGCTGGGCGATCAATCGGCCCGCCACCGGCGCATCACGCCTGCCCCGCCCGCTGAGCGGACGCTCGTGGTCACCCACCCCCCGCGGATAGGCGCTCTTCGCGTGACGCAGCAGGACCAGGGTGGTGGGCATACGCGCATTGTGTCAGCGTGGCAGCCGTGCGACCATCGCGGAGCACACCGTACTGTGGCGTGCGTGACGATCGACCCGCCTCGCCGGCTGATGATCATTGGTGGCGCCGAGGACAAACTGGGCCATCGTCGTATCCTGCGACGGTTCGTGTCCCTGTCCGGGGGCTCACAGGCTGTGATCGCCGTGTGTGCCACTGCCTCGTCCCTCGGCGACGAGATCACCGACTTGTACGAGAAGGTCTTCTACGAACTCGGGGCGGCTGAGGTGCTGTCCGTGCGTCCGGTCAACCGCGCCGAGGCCGACGGCGAAGTCGCCACGAAAGCGATCACCGGGGCCACCGGCATCTTCTTCACCGGCGGGAATCAGGCCCGATTGTCATCGGTCCTGCGCGGAACCAGGCTGGGTGACCGCGTCACCAGCATGTACCGCGACGGGGTGGTCGTCGGCGGGACCAGCGCCGGGGCCTCCGTGGTCAGCGAGCACATGGTCGCGCTGGGCGCCAGTGGCGAGACCCCCAAGCAGCGGATGGCCAACCTGGCGCAGGGTTTGGGCCTGCTGTCCGGAGTCGTCGTCGACCAGCACTTCGCACAGCGGGGCCGTTTCGGACGGCTGCTGTCGCTGGTAGCCGCCAGCCCGAATCTGCT
This sequence comes from Candidatus Nanopelagicales bacterium, assembly GCA_025455985.1. Lineage (GTDB taxonomy): Bacteria > Actinomycetota > Actinomycetes > S36-B12 > UBA10799 > JADKAV01. The sequence continues at coordinate 10,943 of JALOLM010000019.1, forward strand.
GGGCCTCGGCGTTGACGAGGACACCAGCGCCATCGTCACCGACGAGCACGCCATGGAGGTCTACGGACGCGGCGCGGTATTCGTGGCCGAGGCGCGTGACGCTGTCACGAACGCTTACGCCGCACGCGGGAGCGAGCCGATCCTCATCTCCGGGGCCAAAGTCCACTTCCTGCCCACCGGGACCCATTTCGACCTGGTGGACCGGGAACTGACGCAGTACCGGACCGCTGTGGAACAGGCCCGGACCGCACGCCGGACCTCCGAGCACGTCCCAGCCCGCACGGCCACACGCCGAGTCGACGCGGAGGGGGTCCACGATCGTAATGCCGAACGCGCGGTCAAGCGCCGCCGCCTCCGCCCGCCCAGTGAGGAGAGCCCCAGATGACCGAGACTCCGCAGGGGTGCCTGGAGATTCTGCGAACGCGGGTCTACCGAGGTCCCAACGTCTGGTCCTACGACCAGTGTGTGCATCTGCTGGTGGACCTCGGCGAACTCGAGCAGTGGCCCAGTGACCGGATCCCGGGATTCGTCGACCGCCTCATCCACGTACTGCCCGGGGTGGGCGACCACTCTTGTTCCCGTGGCAAGCGCGGCGGCTTCCTCGAGCGCCTCCAGGAGGGCACCTGGCTCGGCCATGTCGCCGAACATGTCGCCCTGCAGTTGCAGGCGGAGGCAGGGCACGAGATCCGCCGGGGTAAGACCCGGTCCGCAGAGAAGCCAGGGCAGTACAACGTCATCTACGGATACCTCGATGAGCGGGTGGGCGTCGAGGCAGGCACGTTGGCTGTGCGGCTGGTCAACCATCTCGTGCAGCCCGACCCCGACTTTGACTTCGAGACGGCCCTTGAGAAGTTCCTGCTCGATGCTGAGCGTTACGCCTTCGGCCCGTCGACGCAGGCCCTGGTCGATGAGGCAGCCTCCCGCGACATCCCCTACATCCGCCTGAACACCGGCTCCCTCGTGCAGTTCGGACAGGGAGTCCACCAGCGGCGGATCCGCGCGACCATGACCTCGCAGACCAGCGCGCTGGCAGTGGACATCGCCTCGGACAAGGAGCTCACCGGCCGGCTGCTCGCCGCCGCCGGACTACCCGTCCCCGGCTCGCACAGTTGTCGCACCGTGGAACAGGCAATACGCCTGGCTGAACGCATCGGCTACCCGGTCGTGCTCAAACCCGCTGACGGCAATCACGGTCGCGGAGTGCAGTTGGATCTGCGGGACGCGGCTGCCATCGAGGCGAACTTCGCGGCCGCCAAGGAGCAGGCACGCAACGGCCGGGTCATCGTCGAGAGTTTCTACAGTGGCAAGGACTACCGGGTCCTGGTCGTCGGCGGTCACATGGTGGCTGTGGCTGAACGGGTCCCGGCGCACGTGGTGGGCGACGGGGTCCACACGGTGGCCGAACTCGTGGAGATCGTCAACTCCGACCCCCGGCGTGGCGTCGGTCACGAGAAGGTGCTCACGCGCATCCGGGTCTCGGAGTCCGCAATAGAGCTCGTGGCCGAACAGGGTTTCGGGATGGATGACGTGCCCGAGGCCGGCCTGGAAGTCCGCCTGGCGGCAACCGGGAACATGAGCACCGGGGGTATCTCCATCGACCGCACCTACGACGCACATCCGGACAACGTCGAGATCGCCGAGGAGGCAGCCCGGGTCGTCGGGCTGGACGTCGCCGGCATCGACTTCATCTGTCCGGACATCGCCGAGACCGTGCGGGAGACCGGAGGCGGGATGTGCGAAGTCAACGCAGCCCCCGGCTTCCGCATGCACACGCACCCGACCATCGGTGAGCCGCAGTTCGTGGCGAAGGCCGTGATCGACAACCTCTTCCCGGCCGGCTCGCCCTCACGGGTGCCGATCGTGGCCGTCACCGGAACCAACGGCAAGACCACCACCGCACGGATGATTTCGGCGATCTTCAAAGGCATGGGCCGCAAGGTGGGCATGACGTCCACGGATGGCATCACGATCGATCAGCGGTTGATTATTCAATCCGACGCCTCTGGACCCAAGAGCGCCCGCATGGTCCTGCAGAATCCCCGGGTGGACTTCGCCGTCCTCGAAGTGGCCCGGGGCGGCATCCTGCGCGAGGGGCTCGGCTACGACCGCAACGACGTCGCCGTGGTCACCAACGTGGCACCCGATCACCTCGGCATCGCCGGGATCAACACCCTCGAGCAGCTCGCTGACGTGAAGGCGGTCATCGTCGAGGCCGTGCCCCGCGACGGCTTCGCAGTTCTCAACGCAGACGATCCGCTGGTTGCGGCGATGCGGCGGCGGTGCAGCGGCGCCATCATCTGGGTCAGCATGTCGCAGCCGGGCACTCAAGGACGCGAACTGGCCGAAGCCCATTGCCGGCGCGGTGGTACGGCCGTGCTGCTCGACACCGACGAGCGCGGCGAATACATCTTCCTGCGGCAGGGGCGCCGGACGATGCGTCTGACCTACTGTGATCGGCTGCCCGCCACCTACAACGGCAAGGCCCGCTTCAACGTCATGAACGCCATGGCCGCCGCGGGTGCCGCCTTTGCGCAGGGGGCGCACCTGCACGACATCCGGGCAGGCCTCACGGGCTTCCTGCCCACGTGGGACTCCGCGCCCGGCCGGCTCAACTACATCGACATCAATGGCGTCCACGGGTTCGTGGACTACGCGCACAACGCGGCCGGACTCCGCGC
>JALOLM010000228.1 GCA_025455985.1 Candidatus Nanopelagicales bacterium
GAGGACCGATCCCTGTGCGAATGTGGACACAACCAGCATGCCGGCGCCGACCAGCCCGAAGGCAGCGGCGGTCGCCACCCACGCACGACGCAGGATGTTGCCCGCCTGCTCGGTCCCGGTCGACGTCACCGGCCCCATGGACTTGGTACTCATCGCCACCCACTTCCTTCCGGGTCACCTTCAGGCTCTCACCATGGCCGAGCCGCTGGGAGGGCCTCTGGTCCCTCGCCCGACCTCGCGCGACCGGCAGGCAACCATGCAGCCCCTGATCGCCGTGCGGTCACCCCGGAACCAGGTGCGGGGGGCGCGCGCGAAGGAGCAGCCAGCCTGCGAGCACGCCATAGCTCATGACCAGTCCGCCGATGAGGACCTCGGGCATCCACGGCTGGCCCCAGCCACCCACCGCGGCCATCCGAGGGTCGGCCAGGGGTGACAGGCAGATCCCAAGGCCCACCGCACAGACCAGGACAGCCCCGCCCAGGCCGGCGCCCCGGGCCCACCCGCCATGCCCCCCCGCGAGGCCCACAGCAGCCCAGCCCAGCAGCACCGCGATGGTCCACGCCAGCGCCGCGATCCCGAAGTTCCCGTAGTCAAGCCAAGTACCCGACCCGCGGTTCTGGGGATCCTGGTCGATCAGTGAGGGGAACAGGTAGAGCACGGCCCCGAGTGTCGGTCCGAGGGCGGCCAGCACCGCAAGCAGCGAGCCTGTCCCGCAGATGAACTGCGCCGCGGCAACGCGCTGATCATCGGAAACCCGAGACCCCTCCGGCGCAGCCGTTGGTTGGAGTGCCATGCCGAACCTCTCCGATTGATCCACTCTCCTGTCCACGATCGTCCCGATCAGGCGCCACCGGAAGGGCCGAACGGTCCACACCCACATCACCGCGGACGGCGCCGGGACTCAGAAGCGAACCTGCGGAGGAGGTCAAGTCATCCAGCTGGTGAGCGGCGCCCCTCGGGACCGCCTGCGCGCAGCGTCATCGGCCAGGGCGCGCGTCACGGTGGCGCTGGGATCCCTGCCAAGAGAGCGCCCAACTCGCGGCGGTATGCCGCGGGTCGTCCTCGTTCAGACGGGGACGGTCTGCACACCCGCACGGTCCGACCGGACGGTGTGGTGGGCGGGCTTTCATCAAGGTCACCCCCGGGCAAGCAGGTTGCCGCGTAGAACTCTCAAGTTCTATGCTGTCCCCGTGGACCAGGGCTGGGAGGTCATCCTCTAACCCGAGGTGAGCACCTGGATCCTCGACCTACCCGACGACACCTACGACCGCGTCGAAGCTTCTATCGACATGCTCGCACAGAGCCCACCCGGGCTGGGTCGGCCGTTGGTCGACTCGATCACCGGCAGTCGACACCAGAACATGAAGGAGTTGCGGGTCGGCACCTGCCGGATCCTGTTCGCTTTCGACCCGACCAGGAACGCGATCCTGCTGGTCGCCGGCGACAAACGCGGCCAATGGCGCACCTGGAACCCACCAACCATCGCCCTGGCCGACCAACTATTCGATGAATGGCTCAAGCACTTGAAAGGCGGCACACCATGACCGGACACACCACCTGGTCCAACGTGCGCGAACAGCGCGACACCACCCCGCAACGCCGTGCAGCAGCCCGCGAAGCCCTCGAGAACCAGATCGCCGGCTACCGCCTCGTCGAACTGCGCAAGGCCCGCGGCCTGACCCAACAACAGGTCGCCACGACCATGGGGATCTCCCAACGCCGAGTCTCTGCGATCGAACGCGGCGATATCGACCGCTCCGAGCTGACCACCCTGCGCACCTACATCGAAGCCCTCGGCGGCCAGATCCACATCGTGGCAGAGTTCGACGAAGTCACCACCCAGATCGCCTGAAACCGCCCGCACCAACGCCTGACGAGCCACCTGTCACAGAATGCTGCATCCGCCCCCGCACCGCCGTCCCATTCCCGCCGAAGTGGCCGTGCGTCCACAGGCCGGTAGGCAGCGCCGCTGACCGGGACGCCACGCGACGGATGTCCAGCGGGTCAGCGGCTCTTCCTGGCTGAGGTGCTCGAGGAATCTGAACCGTACGACGTGGGCGCCGATGCGCTGTACCTCCGCCTCCCCCGCCCAGGATTGACCGCGCCTGGTCGAACGCCTACTCTCCCCAGAATGGGGAGCATCAGGAAGTCTTGGATTCCGATCGCCGTGGCAGTGTGGGCCGTGTCCGGGGCCGGAGGCTGGTGGACCGCCGCCTGGGCCGTCAACACGGACAATCGAGTCGGGAATCTCAACTACCAGGTTGAGTGCGTCAATGGGGTAGAGGGTTCAGTCCAAGGACCGGTCTGCAGGACGGACAACGCAACCCTCTCGTACTACATGGACTCCAGCGGGGAGTTCGAGCTAGAGAGCCCGGATCGCGAACACGTCACCTGGATCATGGCGAATAGATACGACCCGACCGACCTGAGTGTCTCGTACGACTCCTCCCCTACCTTTTCGGGAAGTGCCGAAACAGATGTCATCTACCAAGAGGGGATCGTCACCTCCGGATACATAGGCGCGACGTGGTGCAACGACTCTTCCCCCTCACCCATCTACGAATGCGACCAGCAGTACGTGCGCATTCGCGGAAATGGCGTGTACGACCGTCCAGTCGTTTGCCACGAGACTGGCCACGCCGTCGGACTCCTCCATGGACAGAACTCCAGTCCCGTGACATCCAACTCGGACCCCGACCTGGGCTGTATGACGACTCCAGTCTCCACGTCATTGCTCGGCCAGAACCAGATCAACCGCATCAACTCGATGTACTGATTCTGGACGAGACGTTCCCAACTGCAGCCCGTGGTCCAGATCCATAGACGGAGGTTTTCATGAGTCCGAATGCCGTGGACATCGCCGGTGCTACCGGGGGCGAGCGCAACGATCAACCCCCGGCGATGTCCGCCAAGCGAAAGGTCGCAATTACCTTCGCAGGAGCCATCCTGGCTGGGACCACCGGTGCGGCCATCTATGTGGCAGTGAGTCCGGATCAGGCGACCAAGGGGATCGCTAGCCAGAGTGGTGCGGAGGTCCTGGTAGCGAACGGAGTGTCACGCCTTCCGAGCACCACCGCTGAGGACTGGGCGACGTACGCCGACCACGTCTTGATAGCAACAGCGGTAAGCGATTCACCGCTCACGAACGACTCAAGTTCGGATGGGGGACTGGGCCTGCGCACGGTGTCGCTCAAGGTGGATGAGGTCCTTTGGACGTCCCCACTCGCCGCGAAATCGCCACCCAACTCGCTCAGCCTCGTCGCCGTTGGTTTCGTCACCAAGGACAATGGCCGAGTTATCCCCGCCGCCATGGAAGGCAGTCCACGTCTCGAACCGGGCCATACCTATCTCGCCGCGGTTTCCTGGGTGGATGCCCGATGCTCGCAGGGCGACCCCGAAGAGCCAGCGCACTATGAGCCCCTCGGAGAGCATGCAATGGTCCCGTTCGACGACGGCGTTGTCGGACAGGGCGAGTTCGAGGGCAAGTTGCGCACCGCAGGTGAGGCGATTCTGGATGCGAGCAGGAAACCCTTCGCCCAACAAACTCTCGGCGACACAGTTGCAGGGGGCGATGGTGAGGCCTTGGTAGCGGCACTCAACAATGCCCCTGTGGGGCCCCGGCAGACCTTCGTGAAGCCGGCCCCCTGCAACTGACCCGTCGAACCCCAGCACGATCTCGACAAAGCCCCGTGAAGCGTCTCAGGCTTGATGTCGCGTCGTTGTTGGCGCGCCAGACCTAGATCCGGGACGGTACGCGGCGAAAAGGGGCACGTGGCCCTGCTGGACGGGAGCGGCCGGCCAGTTGCGTATGCGCACCCAGCGGCGTACAGTTTTCCGTACAGGAGGTGTGTGATGAAGACGATGAGCTACACCGAGTCACGAGCTCGCTACGCCGAAATGCTTGACGGCGTCATCAACGACCGCGAAGAAGTCGTCATCACCCGCGCCGGCCACGAGCCCGTGGTCGTGGTCTCCCTCGAGGACTATGAGTCGCTCAAGGAGACGGCCTACCTGATGCGGTCGCCGGCCAACGCCCGCCGCCTGCTCGACGCGATGGAGCGGCTGGAAGCCGGCCGCGGCGTGGCCCACGACCTGGTCGAGACCGACTGACGTGCTGCTCGTCTGGGACGAGAACGCTTGGGAGGACTACCTGTGGTGGCAGGCCCAGGACCGCAGGGTCCTCAAACGCATCAACGCCCTCCTGGCTGACATCCAGCGAAACGGCAACGACGGAATCGGCAAACCTGAGGCGCTCAAACACGACTTCGCCGGCTATTGGTCGCGACGCATCACCGATGAACACCGCCTGGTGTACAAGATCGCCGGGGACGAAGTGCGCATCGCCGCATGCCGCTACCACTACGGATAGCCCGAGTCAGCGCCGCACCCCGCCCGCACACTACGCCGAGTGGGAACGGTCTCTCGGTGGCGGCCCTATCTCAGGGGCCGTGGCGTGCCTCACCTATTGCGCTGCATCCGGCATCTCGGTACGAGGGCGTCCCATCAGGTGTAGTTGATGACCTTGACACCCGTTGCCGTCTGGCCCGCCTGGAAGTTGACCTGGCTGTTCGGCCCCATCTTGCATGGGCCGAAGCAAACGGTGGAGCCGTTGAGCGTGTAGTAGCCGCCCGCGGTGTGGGAGCCGGTCCGGAAGCCGCTCCGGTACGGCCAACTCCCCGTTGCCGTGCCAGTGCCGCTGAAGCCGAAGTGTGCGTAGGGGACCATGCCGGAAAGCATGCAGGACGTCGACGTGGTGCACGTGTTGCTAACGGAGATCAGCGGCGCCACGGTTGGCAGATCCAAGGCAGGAAGGCCGCTTGTCACGGCGAGCATGTCTCCGCTCGTCGCATCGATCGTGACGGTCTTGGGCGCGTCGCTCAGTAGGAAGGCATTGAGTTGGGCCCGCGTTGTGATCTTGGTGCTGGTGGTGATGTGGATTCCATCCAC
>JALOLM010000229.1 GCA_025455985.1 Candidatus Nanopelagicales bacterium
GAGCCGCAGATCATGACGATCACCGTGGGCGGGGAGCAGATCTTCTCCGGCCCGGTCCAAGAGGTCATCGAAGCAGCCGGGGAGCGCCTGCCATGAGCGTTGCTGAGAAGCAGTACGGATGGACGGTCCTGGGCACCGGGCTGGTGCGGATGTGGCGCGGGTTCCTGCCCTTCATCGTGGTGTCTTTGCTGAATGCGCTCGTGCAGGCATCTCTACTGGAACTGTCGCCGCTGTGGTTGGCTGTTGGGATCTCCGCGGCATTGCTACTTCTCGCATTCGCGCTCATGGCGCACATCGCCGTGCGCAGTGTCGATGAGCGCAGCGGTCTGGGGGATCTGCGGGGGACGCGGTTCGCGTTGTTCGCCCTCTGGGTTGTGGGCTGGACCGTCGTGATCACGATCGGCCTGGCGTTGTACTTCTGGCCCGGGGTCCTGCTGTTGGCGTTGACCCCGTTCGTTCCGGTGGCTGCAGCTGCGGGGGTTCGCAATCCGCTGGGCGCCAACTTCGCGGCCATCCGTTCGCGGCCCGTGCGTTACCTGGTGACGGTTGCGATCACGCTGTTGGTGCTACTCGTGATGTGGCTGATCTCCGCGCTCAATGCCTTCTTCGTGCGCGGGTGGGTCGCCTCGTTCACCACGTGGCTGGTCATCGGTTTTGTGGCGGCGTGGCTGTTGACGGCCTGGGCCGCGCTGTTCCGCAGCACTGAGGTTGGCCGGGAGTAGGAGCAGGCCCTTACTGGTCGGCCAGGTGGCGCACTGCGTTCGCGTAGAAGGTGTCGAACACGGCGTCCACCGTCTGGAGATCGGCGGGGGACGTTCCTTCGCTCACGATGGCAAGCCACTTCGACATCGCTCGCTCGGCTGAGTCGGCGACGGACATGCCCCGTGCTGTCAGGCTGACTCGAAGTTGGCGGCCGTCGGCAGGGTCCGGTGTCACCTCGACCAGGCCCACTGTCTGCAGAAGGCGAAGCGATCGGGTGACGTGGGATTTGTCCACCCCCGCGGCCCGGGCAAGCGCGGCCGGTGTGCAATCGCCCGCCTCGCGCAGTTCAAGAAGCAGCGGGGCGGTGCCACTGGTCACGCCGGTGCCGCGCAGTTCGCGGGTCACAAAACGCTCGCCCATCGTGACGACCAGGCTGACGCGGCGGTTAACCGGCGGCACGGATTTCCATCGTCTTCATCTTGGTCAGGCGCCCGCGGGTCTTGGTGCCGAAGAACGCGACGATGCCCAGACCGACCACGATCGACAGGAGCCAGTCGAGGGGGGTGAAGAAGCCCGCAGCAACCAGCAGCGTCCACATCGCATAGGGCAGCAGCAGGAAGGAGTTGGTGATCAGACCGGGGTTGTAGCTGGGCTTGGCGCCCTGGAACAGCACGGTGTGCATGATGTTGTTCACGATCAACTCGAACCAGATCATCGAGAAGCCCAGCCACGGCGCCACGGGTGCCAGCAGCGCGCCGAGGATTATCACCGGCCAGGCCAGCACGATGTTCACCTGGAACACGTACCCGTCATCGAGGGGGTAGTCGGGATTGCTCTTGGAACCGGCGAAGGTCCTCAGGTTGAAGAACTCCTTGAAACTGATCGGAGCCAGTACGTACTCCTCCGCCTCGTGCAGCATCAGCAGCGGCAGGTGCAGCCATAGCAGCCACTGGTACTCGTCCATCGACGGTCGCAGCCAGATCAGCAGCACGATCAGCGGTGGGGCCAGAAGAAGAGTGGACGATTGCCACAGGCGATTGATCTTTGCGTAGTCCATCTCTTCGCCCCCAAAGCTAGATCGTGGACTTGTCAACGAGTTTACTGCTGCGGCGATCTGATGGTCAACGTCGACGATCGGCGACAGGGTCTGCTTATCGTGGCGAGGTGGATGTGGACGTCGTGACCGAGGCCGAGGCCAAAGAGGCGTCGAGGCGACGCATCGGGGGCATCGAGGTTCTGGCCGTCATCACGGTGGCGCTGGTTCTGCTGCAGCCCTACCTCGTGGGGCGGCTGTCCAACCCGGCACTGCAGGCCGGGGCGACCGTGTTCGTGTCCATCGTCATCCAGGCTCTGCCCTTCCTCGTGCTCGGTGTGGTCCTGTCCGCTGCGATCGCCGCCTTCGTCCCGGCCACCTTCTGGGAGAAGGCCTTGCCGAAGCGCCCCGGACTGGCCGTCCCGGTCGCCGGTTGCGCGGGGGCGGTGCTTCCTGGGTGTGAGTGCGCCTCAGTGCCCGTTTCCGGCTCCCTGATGTCGCGCGGGGTGGCGCCCGCTGCCGCGCTGGCGTTCCTGCTGTCCGCGCCCGCGATCAATCCGATCGTCGTGGTCTCCACAGTCGTGGCCTTCCCCGGCGAGCCGATGATGGCCGTCGCCAGGTTCTGCGCCTCGTTGGTCACCGCGGTCGTCGTCGGATGGCTGTGGCTCAAGTGGGGTCGTGGGCAGTGGCTGCGGGTACCGAAGAGCCGGCACGTGGAGGGCCAAGCGCCGTGGCAGACGTTCGCGGCGGCGGCGACCCACGATCTGCTGCACGCCGGGGGGTTCCTGGTGGTCGGCGGTCTGGCTGCCGCGATCCTGAACGTCGCGGTCCCGCAGGAATGGCTGCAGACCCTGGCCGACCATCCCGCGCTGGCGATCATCGGGTTGGCGCTGCTGGCGGTCCTGCTGTCCATCTGCTCGGAGGCAGATGCCTTCGTGGCCGCGAGCCTGACGCAGTTCTCGCTGACCGCCCGGTTGGCGTTCCTGGTGGTCGGCCCGATGGTCGATCTGAAACTGATCTCGCTGCAGGCGGGCACGTTCGGTAAGAGCTTCATGTACCGCTTCGCGCCGACGACGTTCGTGGTGGCCGTGATGATGGCGACGCTGTTCGGGTGGTGGCTGCTGTGAGGCGCGATGTTCAAGCGGCGGTGCTGCTGTTGTTGGGCAGTCTGCTGTTGCGGCTGACGCTGGGCGGTTCCTATGTCTACTTCGTCAAGGTCTCGATGAAGCCCATCCTCCTGGTGACCGCCGCGGTTCTCATCGCGCTGGCCGGATGGAATCTGTGGCAGGCCTGGCGTAACTCCGAATCGCACGACGATGGCCACGGTCACGGCGCGGTGCCACGGGTCGCCTGGCTGCTGGTGTTGCCGGTGTTGGTGGTCTTCCTTGTTTCGCCGCGCCCGCTCGGGGCGTACACCGCCGCCCGGCAGCTAGCCACGGCACCCGTGGTTGCTGAGCCCGCCGAGTTGCTGCCGCTGCCCGCCGGTGACCCGGTGGACGTGCCCATCGCCGACTACATCACGCGCGCTATCTGGGGTCAGGGCCAGACGTTGGAGGACCGCAGCATCCGGCTGACTGGGCTCGTGACGCCGGATCCCGATGGCGGCTGGTGGGTCACCCGGTTGGGCCTTGCATGCTGTGCTGCCGATGCGCTGTCGTTCCGGGCCCGGGTCCTGGACGCTGAGCCGCTCCCGGCCAACACGTGGGTCGAAGTCACCGGGCGCTGGGTGCCGGGGGACAGCGGTAACGCGGCGATCCCGCTCATTGAGGCTGACGACGTGTCGCGCATCCCCGAACCCAGCAACCCCTACGAGTGACCTCGCCGCAACGGAGGTTGCGTGGTCGGGGGCTGCCGTCGCGCCGGGAGGTCCGCGAGCAGGGTTGCGGTTGCCGCCGCGACGGCCTCAATTGCCGCGTCGTAAGCGGCTTGGGTGGCGGCGCTGGGTTTGGTCACACCACCGACCTTCCGCACGTACTGCTCGGCAGCCGCCCGGACCTCAGTGTCGGTCGCGGGCGGCTCAAGGCCGCGCAGGATGGTGATGTTCCGGCACATTCAGGCGGCGTGCTGGCACGTCGGGCAGCTGCAGTCAGTGCATGAGCAGTTGGCGCACGTGTCGGTGCAGTTGGCGCATGAGCAGGCTGCGTGGTTGCAGGTCGAGCACGTGCAGTCCGAGCAGGTGCAGGACGCACAACTGTCCGTACAGTGCGCGCACGAACACTTCGCGCATTCGTCGTAGTGGCCCTCGTGCTCGTGGTGCCAGTGTCCGTCGTGGTTGTAGTCGACGTGGTCGCCGTGGATGACGGCGATGTGACCGCAGCCGGGGCCGTGGGTGTGCTGGTGGGCTTCGGCAGGTGCGTGGCTCATTTTTCCTCCTGGATGTGGACAACCGCGTCGGTGACGATGTGGGAGACGTGGTCGTCTGTCACCTCGTAGACGACCTCGCGGCCTTCGCGATGCGCCCGGACCATGTGGGCGGATCGTAGGACCCGTAGGTGTTGGGACGTGAGCGGCTGAGAGATTTCCAGGGCCTCAGCCAACTCGCCGACGGTCTGGGGCCGCTGCGCGAGCGCCGCGATCAGTCCCACGCGGATTCCGCTGCCGAGGGTCTTGAAGAGTTCGGCAGCCGAATCCAGGTCTTCGCGGCTCATATAGAGACATTGTTACATAGCAAGATTTGCATGTGTCAAACCGACCCCCCGGGGTATTGGATGCGCTTGGGGCCAAGAGCGTGTGGCATCGATGAGGGCACAAGGTACTTTGGGGCTATGCTCTTCAACCCGCACACGTATGACCCGTCGGCCTACGACCCGCAGACGCAGGCGAAGCTGAAAGCCCTGATCGAGTTCTTCGAGAACAAGGGCCTGGCCGAGATGAAGAACGATTTCCACGAACGGACGTGGTACCAGGACTTCCTGGACTTCAACGCCAAAGAGGGGATTCTGGCCGCATTCGGCACCCCCGCGGCTGTGGGTGGCGAAGGCGCTCGTTGGGACACCGCCCGGATCAACGACCTGAACGAGATCCTCGGCTTCTACTCGCTGTCCTACTGGTACGCCTGGCAGGTCACCGTGCTGGGGCTGGGCCCGGTGTGGATGAGTGACAACGAAGAGGCCAAGCAGCTGGTCGGCAAGTTGCTGGAGTCGGGTTCGATCTTTGGGTTCGGGCTCTCGGAGCAGACTCACGGCGCGGACATCTACTCCACCGACATGATCCTCACCCCCACCGACGACGGCTGGTTGGCCAACGGACCGAAGTACTACATCGGTAACGGCAACGTGGCCGGGCGGCTGAGCGTGTTCGGCAAGTTCGCCGACACCGGCGAGTACGTGTTCTTCCTCGTCGACACCCAGGCCCCGGAATACGAACTGCAGAAGAACGTCGTGGCCGACCAGATGTATGTCTCGGCCTTCGCGCTGCACGACTACCCCGTCACGCAGGCTGACATCCTGCACACCGGCAAGGCCGCCTGGGACGCGGCGCTGGCCACGGTCAACGTCGGCAAGGTCAACCTCGGTTGGGCCAGCATCGGCATCTGCGAGCACGCCTTCTACGAGGCCGTCACCCACGCCGACCACCGCGTTCTCTACGGCACCAAGGTCACGACCTTCCCGCACGTGCGCCGCATGTTCGCCGACGCGTACGCCCGCCTGCTAGCCATGAAGCTCTATTCGGCGCGAAGTGCCGACTACTTCCGCGAAGCCTCCGAGGACGACCGCCGGTTCCTGCTGTTCAACCCCATCACCAAGATGAAGGTCACCAGCGAGGGTGAGCGGGTCATCGACCTGCTGTGGGAGATCATCGCGGCCCGCGGGTTCGAGAAGGACACCTACTTCGAGCAGGCAGCCGGGCACATCCGGGCCCTGCCCAAACTCGAGGGCACCGTGCACGTGAACCTCGCGTTGGTATTGAAGTTCCTGCCGCAGTACCTGATGGCGACCGGCGAGTACGCGGAGGTCCCGATTCGTCAGGACGCGGCCGACGACGACTACCTGTTCCGGCAGGGCCGGGCCTCGGGCTTGGGCAAGATCACGTTCGCCCCGTGGCGACCGGCCTTGGAGCAGTACAAGCACCTGCCCAACGTCGCGCTGTTCCTGGAGCAGGTGGATGCTTTCACCGCCATGGTGATGTCCGCTCCGCCCAGCGAGGACCAGCAGAAGGACCTCGACTTCCTGCTGACCTTGGGGCAGTTGTTCACCCAGGTCGTCTACGCGCAACTGGTGTGCGAGTCGGCCGGCCAGCAGCGTCCGGGAACCGTGAGCGCGATGCCGGGTCTGGGCGAGGCGCACATCGACCGGATCTTCGCGGTCTTCGTCCAGGATGTGTCCGACATGGCGGTCACCCTGCACGGGCAGGCTTCAGCCACTGAAGCGCAGCGGACAGCCGCGCTGGCACTGATCCGGGCCCCCCGCATCGACGCCGACGCGGAGAACACCTTCGTCGACGAGGTGCTCG
>JALOLM010000230.1 GCA_025455985.1 Candidatus Nanopelagicales bacterium
CGCGACACCTCGAACACCGCCATGGATCACCCCGATTTCACTACCCCAAGTATAGAACGGATGTACGACGAACACCAGTACCAAACACAAGTGTGGACGGACATTCCTGACGCCATCCGGGCCCTGTGACAGATCAGCTTCGCTGCGGCGGAGGTGCGGGCTTTGCGAGTGGCCCTGGCCCCAGACGCAGCCCGTCTCGAGCGGCGCGTCCCGCTCGCATTTCGACGCCTTCGCAGATCACTCGGGCCCCGCTCCGGCGACCGAAGTCGAGCATCATGCGCGCCACGGCGGCCAGCCCGATGTCCGAGTCGAGGCCGCTGACCAACCCCGTTCTTCGAGTTGGACCGTGGACTATTGTCGCGGCATGCTCCTGCGACTGCGTACCACGCGCCCGGAGGCGATCCTGTTGGAGCAGCGCGCCCGCGCCGAACAGATCGTCGGCGTCATCGTTCGGTATGGCGTAGCAGAGATGAGCAGCGATGCCCGCGAACATGCCTGGCTGGCTGAGCTGGCCGGCCATGCGCGACCCGACCCGGAACTCGTCGGTCTGAGCCGTGGCGAACGGCTGCGCGCGGCAGCGCAAGAACTGGGGACGACGTTCATCAAGATCGGGCAGATCCTGAGCACCCGTGCGGACCTCGTCGGGGCGGATGTCGCTGAAGCTCTCAAGGCCCTGCAGGCGGACGATCCGGCGGATCCACCTGCACAGATCGCGCAGACGGTGGCGGATTCACTCGGCGTGGGCCTGGATCAGGCCTTCAGTGCCTTCGGCTCGTTCGCGAAGACGCCGATGGCGTCGGCGTCGATAGGCCAGGTCTGCCGGGCCACGACCGCCGATGGTCGCGCCGTTGTGGTCAAGGTGCGCCACACCGGCATCGTCGACACGGTGGCATCCGACGTGGCGATCCTGCAGGCGCTCGCCCAGATCGCCGAGCGTGACAGCGCCCGCGCGCGTGAGTACGGGCTCTCCCGCATCGTGGGCGAACTCGTCGAGAGCCTCGAGCAGGAACTGGACTTCCACCACGAGTTGCTCAACCTGCAGGTGATCTCTTCGAACTTCGCGGGATCTTCGCAGTTCGTGTTCCCGGAGCCGATCCCGGAATTGTCCGGCGATGCGGTGCTCACTGAGACCGCCCTGGCTGGCACGCGACTGTCGGGGGTGATGAGCGATCTCGGTGCCCGCAGGGATCCGGTGATCCGTCAACTCACCAGTCTGTACTTCAAGATGATCTTCGAGGACGGGTTGTTCCACGCCGACCCGCACCCGGGCAACCTGCTGGTCATGCCGGACGGGCGTCTCGGCGTTCTGGACTTCGGCAAGTGCGGGCGGATCCGCGAGGACGTCCGTGAGGCGTTCGTCGATTTCCTTGCCGCGATCTTCGGCGACGATCTCGAGGAGGCGACGCACTGCATGCTCCTGGTGGCACCGGGGCCGCGGACCCTCGACACCGATCTGCTGGTCCGCGAACTGACAGTGTGGAAGGACTCGTACTTCGCATCCGGTGACGCCGCAGTGCAGCGCACGGACCTGGGCAGTGCCGTGAGGGCGCTGCTGGACATCGTCGACCGCTACCGGCTGCAGATGCCCAGCGAGGTCGCGCTGATGCTCGTCGTTGTCGTCGAGTTGCAGGGGATCCTGGAGGCGACGGGAACACCTCTACAACTGTCCCAACTCCTGATGCCCTACGCCGCGCAGTTGCGCAGCGAGCGGCTGTCGCCCAAGCGGTTGTGGCGCAGCGCCACCCGCCGGGCGCACCGGTGGGAACACCTGCTCGATGTCCTCCCCGACGATCTGGCTCGCCTGCTCGAGGCAAGCAGCCGCAGCGAATTGAAGGTCCCGCTGGTAGTGGAGGGCTTGGACCGCCCGGTCAACCGCCTGGCCTACGCACTCGTGACCGCGGCAACGATCCAGGGGTCCTCCCAACTGCTGGCCCGGGGCACGGCACCGACGTACCGCGCCACGTCCATCCCGGGCTTGGTCGGCGCGGGTGTCTCCGCCTACCTCGCAGTCCGGATCCTGCGCAGTATCCGTCGTGCCGGGGGCGTCTGACCGGCTCGCTCAGGATCCGCCATCGCCCGACCGTACGGGAACCTGCGCGTTCGGGCGACTGTGCTTCAGGCGTGGCCCAGGCCAGGGAGCGCGCAACAGGTCGTGCTTCGCGGCGGCGGTTCCGTCTTCGCCGTCCGCGGTGAGGCCGTTCTGGCCGGCGGATCGTCCGTTGCTGTAGGCGTCCTCTCATTGCTGGTGGCCGGCGGTTGCGTCTGTTCGGCCTCCCGGGACGAAGGCCGGTGCCGAACCAGGAGCGCCGCGGTGAGACACGCCAGACAGGCTCCCCCGACCAGCGGCCGAGGGAGCCCACCTGTTGCGCGCTGCGGCTCAGACCGCCTTCATCGTCATCTTCACGGTGACCTCGAAGCGCAGCTCGGGGCTACGGGCCACGGAGAACGTCTTCGTCTGCGCGTTGCCCTGCTTCAGGTCGAAGCCGGTCTGGGCGTGTGAGAACTGGTAGCAGTCGGCGCCGCTGTCGGCCTCGTTCAGCCACCGGGCCGTGTGCTTCTGGTTCGGCTGCGCGTAGTGCCGTTCGCAGAACTCGCGTGCGGACTTCGTGACCGCGTCGGACTCCCGCCCCTCCACCTGCACCGAGAACGAGGAGTCCTTGGTCGTGAAGACATGCTGCGGGGCCTTGGGCGAGCCGACCAACCCGACCGCGTCGCCCGAACCGATCTTGGTCTCTCCGTAGTGGCCGCCCCACACGCTGGCCTTGGTCGGGGAGTTCGTGCCGCGGACCTGGAAGAGCAGTTCGCCCTTGCCTCGCAGGCCGTTGTCGGCGTCGTCGATGACCTTGATCCTCTCGACCGTCACCTCGACCCGCTGGGTCTTCGTGCTGGTCTGCGTCAGCCGCTGTGTGGTCTGGCTCCCATTGGCGACGGCCAGCACGTAGTACTGCGTGCCCGGGGTGAGGTTGCCGAAGGTATGGGTGAACCGGTTCTTCCCATCCTGCGGCGTTCCTTTGATGAGGACGGCCTTGCTGTCCTTGAGCTTGCTGCCCACGATCTGGGACGACTTCGACACTGAGACCATGGCCGAGCCGGCGCTGGCGGTGAAGTCGAGACCAAGGCCGTCCGTGCGACGGGTGATCGTGTGGACGCTGTGCTGCTCGGTGCGCACGCTGCCAACCACCTGGACCGGCTTGAACCCGGCGCCCACGGGCAGGTTGACCAGGAAGTGGTAGGTCGTGCCCTGGTCGAGCCCCTCGACCCGCTGCGAGAAGGCGAACTTCTGGCCGGGCAGAGCCAGGCTGTCGGGGTCCGGGGTGCCGGCGCCCTTGCCGGTGAGAGCGACGGGTTGGGCGGCGCCCATCGAGTAGACGCCCTGCTTGTCCTGCTTCGGGGCCGCCTTGGAGACCTGCAGGACCGCGTGCTTCAGTGTGGCGTCGAACCTCAGGTCGAACCAGTCCAGACCCCACTTGCCGTTGGTGCCGGTGATCGTGTGGCTGGACGTCTTCAGTGGTGTGTCGGATATCTGGCCGGGCCCGTTGCTCGGAACCGGAGCCGGGGTGTCGGCCAGCGCAACGCCGGGGGTACTGGCGAGGACCGCTGCTGCGATGAGGCCGGGGATGATCTTCATGAGGTGCTCCTTCGTTGTGGATTACACAGGTAGGAGCAACCAGCCCGGACCTGACCAACAACTTTTTCCGACGAGTTTCTCGATCGGACCGAATCGACGGCTCGAAAGGTGTTGGCGGACGCACTGCTGCTGACTCACATACATGTGGACGTGAGGAGCAACTACCGTGACCAAAGTGAGCACCGACGCGCAATTGGCTGCCGGCCTGGTGCACGATCCGGCGGGGGGCCTCGGCCCGGTCTACAACGCGTACTCCGCGAAGCTGTACACCTACGCGCTGACGATGTTGCGCGACCCGGCCGCTGCTCAGGACGTGGTCCACGATTCACTGCTGGTCGCTTCGGGATCGATCGGGCAGTTGCGCGACCCGGCCAAACTGCGTCCGTGGCTTTACGCCATTACTCGCAACGAATGCCTGCGCACTCTGCGCGGCCGCAAACACTTCAGCGACTCCGACGAGACGATCGACATGCCTGACACCACGGTCGACTTCGATGCCGGGCTGCGCCGGGAGGAAGCATCGCGCCTGGTCGGGCAGGCAATGGCAGCCATGAGTCCGGCGGATCGCGACATCGTGACCCTGGCTCTACAACACGATCTCGATGTCGAACGCCTGAGTCAGATCACGGGGAACAAACCCAACGTCCTGCACGCTCAGCTGTCCCGGGCACGAACAAGCCTGTCCGATGCGATCTCCGCGCTAGTTCTCTTCCGGGCGCGCGGGAAGGACTGCGAGACGCTGGCCTCGATCATCGCCCCTGCGGACCAACCCCTGTCACCCCTGCTGCGCAAGCGGATATTGCGGCACGTGAAGGACTGCGATGTCTGCGAACGGCGCCGCCA
>JALOLM010000231.1 GCA_025455985.1 Candidatus Nanopelagicales bacterium
GCGGCCCGGTCGATGGTGGACTTCGACAACGCGGTCACCGCACCGCGGCACGGGTGGCGCGACGCCGCGCAGTACTACGGCGTGAACTCCAGCATTCACTTCCTGCCGGAGGTGAAAGTGCCGCTGCTGGTCATTCACGCCAAGGACGATCCGATGGTGCCGTGGGGTCCGTACGAGGCCGTGAACTGGAACGCCCTTGCCACGACCCGGTTGGTGGCTACCCGCCACGGCGGGCACGTGGGTTTCCACGGACGGGACTCCGCGCCTTGGTACGTGGGGGTCATCACCGATTTCCTGCAGGACCTTTGAGAGTAGGCCAGCAGGCCCGCCGAAAGCTGCAGGGCCCGATCGGGCTGGCCGGTTTTGGTGACGATGTGACACGTGAGGTGTCAAAGTGTCACCAAAAGGCGAGCAAACCCGAGCCTCAGCTCGACCGCGCCTCGAGGTCCAGCCGCAGGTGCGACACCAACGACCGCAGGGCGCCCTGGGCGTTGATCACGTCCTCGCCCCACGAGGACAGATAGGCGTACTGCCACCACCAGAGCGCTTCGATCGGCCGGCCCGCGCGGTAGTGTCCCCAGCCGTGCAGCAGGTCGTTGACGATGCCTGAAAGGTCGTCGGCCAGTGACGACTCGACGATCTCGGGCATCGGGAAGTAGGGGTCGTCCACGGTGTTGTAGTTGTCGGCGTGCCCGAACATCTCGCTGAGCCGCATGCGCAACCGGTCCACCTCGGGCTCCCCGCCGGTGTCGGGCTCGTACTTGCCCTCGGGGACGACGTCGGTCAATGCCCCGAGCCGGGCGCCGTGTGCGGCCAGGTTCGAGGTCTGGATGAGCAGCAGCGAGATCGCCGTGTCGCCCAGGCCGCCGGCAGCCACCTGCTCGACGGACGCTACGAACGACTCGACCACGACCGACATCTCAGCCGCAAGACCCTCGGCGGTCTCATCGATGGGCGTCGGGTGTGCTGTCAGCGACACCTCATCGCCGGGTAGGTCACTCATCGATCCTCCTTCTTCCCGCGAACGCCCGTCCTAGGGTCACTTCGTCAGCCAACTCCAAGTCCCCGCCCATCGGCAACCCACTGGCCAACCGTGTCACGGCCACACCGATGGTGGCCAACTGACGGCCCAGGTACGCGGCAGTGGCCTCGCCTTCGGTGTTGGGGTCGGTGGCCAGGATCACCTCGGTGACGCTGCCGTCGGCCAGGCGGGAGAACAGCGCCTTGATGTGCAGTTGGTCGGGGCCGATGCCGCGCATGGGATCGAGGACGCCGCCGAGCACGTGGTAGCGACCCGCGAACTCCCGCGTGCGCTCGATCGCGATCACGTCCTTGGGCTCCTCCACCACGCACAGGACCTGCGGGTCGCGGCTGTCGTCGCGGCAGATCTTGCAGCGTTCCCCTTCCGCGGTGTTGAAGCAGATCTGGCAGACGCTGAGTCGGTCCTTCACGGCCAGCAGTGAGGTAGCCAAGGCCTCAACGTCCTCGCGCTCGGCCTCCAGCAAGTAGTAGGCGATCCGCTGGGCGCCCTTGGGTCCTACCGCTGGCAGCCGCACCAATTGGTCGATCAGATCCTGCAGGACCGACTCGTACGAGGTCTGATACACCGGCTACTCCGTGTCGAACTCTGCGATCTTGTGACCGCCGAGCTCTCGTTGCAGGAGTTCCAGACCCGTCTCGGCCGTGGCGATGACCGACTCGTCGTCGTCGGACGGGGCGTCGTCGGGATCGGCCAGGACAGGTTCGGCAACGGCCGGCTTTCGGACCGGGGCATCGTCACCCAGTGTCATCTCCACGGTGAGGTCCAGCCGCATCTCGTCGAGGATGGCCTGGCGCACCCGCTCGGCGTGACCGCCTTGGGTGAAAGCCGCCAGCGCACCGCTGTTGGACTGGGTCAGCGTCAGGATCGAGTTGGTCAGCGACACCGGCCGGGAATCGCGGACCAGCAGGAAGGCGACGCGGCTGTTCTCGCGCACCCTGTCCAGCACCCTGGGCCACAACGCGAGGATCTTGTCCAAAGGCACGTCGCTGGTGGTCGGGCGCTGCTGTGGCTCGGACTGCTGTGGGGCTGCAGCGGCGGCAGGTTGTGTGCGGGTGCTCGGCGCCGGCGGAGGTCCCGGAGGTCGGCGCCCGGCCGGTGGCGGCGCTGTCGCGGTGGGCGGCTTGGGCGGGGGTTTGCGGGTTGCCGGCTGCTCGGGCGCGGGTGTGCTTGCCGGGGCGGGTGCGGGTTTCGCCGGGGTTGCCTGGGGTGGCGCCGGGGCGGGTGCGACCAGGGACGCCGCGGCACGGCCGGCCACAGTTTCCATGCGCCGTTCCAGCCGGTCGAGGCGGGCCAGCAGATCGAGGCTGTCGCTGGTGCCCACCGGCAAGCACACCTGCGACATCAACAACTCGAGATGAAGTCGCGGGGCGGTTGCGCCGCGCAGTTCGGACAACGCGTCGGAGAGGTCGTCGGCGATCCGGTTGAGTTCTGCGCGGCCGAATCCCTGCGCCAATTCGGCCAGTTCAGGCAGCCGGTCCTCGGGCAGGTCCACGAGCTGGGCCGCTTTGTCCACTCCGAGGACCTGCAGGACCAGCAGGTCGCGGAACCGCTCGAGCAGGTCAGTCACGAACCGACGGGGATCGTGCCCGGAGTCCACGACATCACCGATCCGCACGAACAGCCGGGAGACGTCACCGGCTGCGATCGCCGCGGTCACATCGTCGAGCAGGGCGCTGTCGGTGACACCGAGCTGCTGCACGGCGGTCTCGTAGGTCAGCCCATCGGGCCCGGCGCCGGAGACGAGCTGCCCCAGGATCGACATCGAATCGCGTACGGAGCCCTCACCGGCTCGCGCGACCAAGGCCAGGGCCGCGGGTTCGGCCGGAACCCCTTCGGCCTCGCACACCGCCGCCAGGTGGGCGGCAAGCACGCGCGCCGGCACGAGCCGGAAGGCGTAGTGGTGGGTCCGGGACCGGATCGTGCCGATGATCTTGTCGGGTTCGGTGGTGGCGAACACGAACCGCACGTGCTCGGGTGGTTCCTCGATGAGTTTGAGCAGCGCGTTGGCCGCGCCCGGCCCGAGTTGATGGGCCTCGTCGATGATGTAGATCTTGTAGCGGCTCTGGGCGGGCACGAACATCGCCCGTTCGCGCAACTCGCGGGCGTCGTCCACCAGTCCGTGTGTGGCGGCGTCCATCTCGATCACATCGAGGGTTCCGGGGCCGTTTGCGGCCAGCGCCACGCAGGAGTCGCACTCCTCACACGGCTGTGAGGTGGGGCCCTTCTCACAGTTCAACGACCGCGCAAGAATGCGGGCGCTGGAGGTCTTGCCGCAGCCGCGGGGACCGGAGAACAGGTAGGCGTGATGCACGCGGTCGGAATCGATCGCGCGCTTGAGCGGCTCGGTCACGTGTTCCTGCCCGATGACGTCGTCGAAACGTCCGGGACGGTATTTGCGATAGAGGGCCAGTGCCACCCGACCAGCCTAAGCGCAGCCCCGGACGCGCGGACCGGGGCAGGGGAAAGGCTTGGCCGTTGGCGTACCTTTCAGGTTGATCACACGTCGCCCCAACCTGAAAGGTCCGACTGAATCTGGGTAATTGGGGCATTCCGGGCGCGAATGTGTACCTTTCGGGTTGATCAACGCCCGACTGGGTACATCTTCAACCGCAAAAGTACGCAGGACCGCCCCACACTTGTGCCTATGACCGCGCCCGCGACTGACTGGACCGAAACAATCTCCTCCGACGAGCCGCAGCGGCACGCGGAGTTCGCTGACACTATCGTGGCGTTGCAGACCCGGATCAACTCCAAACGGGGTCCCGGTCGCGCCTTTCATCGAAAGCCGATCGCGGCTTTGGCAGGCCGGCTGGTCGTGCCCGAGGTGCTGCCCGAGTACGCCCGGCACGGACTGTTCGCCGGCCCCGGTGAGTACGAGGTGGTGGTCCGGATGTCCAACGGTGCGGTGGTGCCCCAGCCCGACGCGATGCCGGACATCCGTGGCTTCGCGCTGTCGGTGCGGGGCCTCGATGCCCCGGGGGCTTTGGGCGCCCAGACGGATCGGCAGGACTTCCTGCTCATCAACATGCCGACCTTCGGTTTCGAAGACTCCCGGGACTTCGCCGACATCGTGCCGGTTGCCGCCCGCGGTCAGGTGGCGCTTCTGCAATTCCTGATCGGCAAATACGGCCCGGTCAAAGGCCCGCTGGAGATGGCTCGGCTGGTGGCAGCGCAGTCGCGGCCGTTCACCGGGTTCGCCACCACTGACTTCCACAGTTGTGCGCCGGTCGCCTGGGGTCCCTACGCCGCACACGTCCATGTGCGGTCGGTGGGGGCGAGTCGGAACTTGATGGCGTGGCGCGACTGGGGTGCCGATGTGCACCAGCGCCTTGGTCGGGGCGCGCTGCGGTGGG
>JALOLM010000232.1 GCA_025455985.1 Candidatus Nanopelagicales bacterium
GGATAGCGCTGGAGTCGCGGCTTTGTCGGGTCTCATGCGAATCGCCATGCCGAGACGCTCTGCAACTGCGACGTTGAGTTCCTGCTCCCCGTGGTACGGCAGGCCCACGAAGGGTGTGCCGGAAGCCATGGCCGTCTGCACACTGCCCTGGCCTCCCATGATCACCGCCGCACTTACCAGCGGCATCACAAGATGGTTGGGCAGCACGCCGGTGACCAGTACCCGGTCTCCGGCGAGGTCGCCGACGTCGAGTGGCCCGGCGGCGACAAGGATCTTGGCTCCGCAGTTCCGGACCTCTTCCACCACGGACCGTAGGAAGGGCGCCGAAACGCTGGTCAGCGCGATGTAGACCACCGGCTGCGGGTCCGCAAGGAAGGTCCGCACGTCGTCGGGCACTGGGAGGTCGAGGCGGGCGTAGAGGGGTCCGGTGAATCGGAAGGTGCAGCCCTTCGGCGCCCGCGCAGCTAGGCCCGGTCTCCAGCGCTTGAGCTCGGCGTCGGAAAGTCCGATCACGTTGGGCAGATCGGTGATGAGGGTGAGGTCCCCACACATCAGCGCCATGAGGCCCGGCAGTCGTTCCACGCCGCGTTGGGTGGCGTGGCGGTTCAGTTGTCGCACGGGTCCGCGCAGCAGCGGGGGCACGCGATTGGCCAGCCATCGTTGAACACGGAGGGGCAGTTTCGCGAGGTTCGGGTCGGGATTGTTCACCGGTGCCGGGCATATTCCGTGGGCCAGCACTGGTGGGACGAAAGTCCCCCCGTGGTCCGTCGTCAGGGGAACACCGACGACCTTGGTCGATACGTAGGCGGACAGTGTGAATCCGGTGACAACAAGGTCAGCGTCTACCTCGCGCAGTAGTTCCACCTCCGCGTCGATAGCCGCGCTCAACTCATCGTCGGTGTAGAAGTCCTGGCTGGTGCCTGGTCCCATCGACAGGATCGCCTGCAAGAACCGTTCTTCGCCGTCCGCGGTCAAGGCTGGCTCGAGTTGTCGCAGTTCATGTCCTGCAGCCGTGATGAGAGAGGCGAAGGTGCCACCCCGTGCAGCGAAGACGGTTGTCACGCCACGCTGCTCCAGGGCGTCGGCAATCTGCAGGGCGCGGGAGACCTCGGACAAGAACGAGCACTGGGGGAGCATCACCACTGTTGCTCGGCTTCCAGGCATATTAGGTAAGGTATTACATATGAAATCCCCTGACAACCCTTTGTTGGGCGCTACCACCTCCGTCCAGCTGTTCCGGACGGTCATTGTGCTGGCCTCACACCTGCGGGTCGGCATGGACCAGCGCCTGGCGGACATCGACCTGACAACGCAACAGGTCGCGGTGCTCACGGTCGTCGAGGCAGCCGCTGAGCCTCCCACACTGGGCGAGGTCGCGGCGGTCCTGGGAACATCGCACCAGAACGTCCGGCAGATCGCGTCGCTGTTGGAACGCAAGGGCTTGCTGACCGTCGTGGTCGACGTCAGCGACCGCCGGGTCCGCCGCTTGGACGTAACGCCAGCCGTGGCAGCGCTGTTCGAGGGTCGGGATCCTGCGGACCATCGGGCGGTGGAGGAGTGGATGAGTGTGCTCTCCCCCGAGGAGCAGGAGCACGCGGTTGCGCTGCTGGGCCGGGTCCTTGAGGGGCTGCGGGCCTAGCGGACGGCTGGGAGTGGGTGCGATGCATTCGCGCAAACTTGACCTCACAGAACAGTTCGGGCGTACGGTGATCCGCATGATGCGACTCGTCACAATTGGGGTAAGTGCCGCAATAGCGACGCTCGCGATTCAACCTGCAACGGCGGACATGTCCTCGACCACGTGGGGCCCGGCCACCAATCTGTCGACCGTCGGCTACGACGTCACGTTCCCTGCGGTCGCCACCTCCGACGACGCGTCGCGCGCGGTGTCGCTGTTCACTCACGACCTGGGTAGTTCCAGCGGTCAGACCTTGGCGAGTTCCTACTCGGACGGCGGGTGGGAGCAGCATGCAGTAGGTGTTCCCGCTTGGCCGATCGGCAACCAGCGCGTGGCCATGTCGGCTGATGGCGCTGGGGCGATTGGTGTTCAGAACGCCGGTACCGTCAACGGATACGCTGTCATCGCTTCCACGGTGTGGGACGGCGACAGTTGGTCGGGGCCGATCATCCGCACCGCGACCAACGCCAACGCGGATGGGCCGGCGCTGGCGGGTTCGGACACTATGTCTTCGGGGACCATGGCCTACCTTTCTGGCCCCCTCGGTAGCCGAACCCTCAACTTCGTCCGGTGGAGCGGCGGCACGTGGACCAGTCCCTCGCCGCTGTCGGGATCCGGCGCCTTCCCGCCGAGCATCGATGTCTCCGGCGATGGCGCGCGCACCGTGCTCGCCTGGCGGCAAGTGGTCTTGGGTCAGAGCTTCATCCAGACCCGCACACTGAACAACACCACGGCGTCCGCAACCTCCGTTATCGCGTCCGGGGTCAACGAGGTGGAACCGAGGGTTTCAGCGTCCACGGATGGGTTGACGGCATTTGTCGTGTGGCTCGAACCCTCCGGAGCCAACCGCTTGATCCGATCGAGCAGACTGTCCGGGGGCACATGGTCGCCGCCGGTCACGGTCTCAACGGCAGGCCCGTCGGCCGGGCCTCCGCGCATCCTGACTTCGGCCGATGGCAGCCGGGCGGTTGCAGCTTGGGTTGACGGCAACACCGTCCGCAGCGCCACGTGGCAGGGCTCCTGGGGTGCCGCGGACACGGTGTTCGACGAGGGAACGACGGTGAGTGGATTGGAGATCGCGGGGTCACAGGACGTATCAGTCGTCACCGCCATCTGGACCGGCCTTCTCGACTCGTTCTGGAGGATCCGGTCGAGCACGAAGGCGGCAGGAGTCTGGTCCCCGCCAGCAACCTTGAGTAAAGCGCTCACCAACGGAGTGGGTGCGAACATCGACTCGTCCGCCGACGGACTGAAGACCGTCGCAGTGTGGCATGAGGGGATCTCCGGCCAGCCAAAGACCGTTCGATCGGCGCGAGCCACCACATCCGTGACACCCGACCCGAAGCCGGATCCCACAACGCCGGCCGTGCCTGATCCCGCGCCGCCGGCGACGACGACGATAAGCGGCTGGCCCAAGCGGATTCAGGCCAAGAAGCGGAAGGTTACGGTGAAAGCCAGCGTGACCCCGGGGTTGTCCCGCCAGGTGCTCCTGCAGTCGAAGAAGTGTCAGAAGAGGAAATGCCGGTGGCGCACTGTCAAGTCCAAGAACACCGGACCGCAGGCCACTGCGACGGTGCGTTTCACGATGAAGGCCGTCCCCGGGAGGCGCTACCGGCTGTCGGTGCCTGCCACGTCCACGGCTACGGCCGCCGAGGGGCGGGCCGCGAAGGTTGTGGCCGCCAAACGACGCTGACGAGCGGTTTGTCAGGCCAGTGCCGACGCCAGCGGACCTAAGCGCCCGATTGAGCGCGCCGCTCATCGTGTGATGGGGCGGTCCCTTCGCACCAGCGCAGCTTGTGTGTGACTGACCCCGGACTGTACTGCAAGGGCTTTGGGAAACCCCTGAGAACTGCTTCCACAGTAGTGATGCGTGATGCGTGATGTAGCGTGGTCTTATGCGCACCACCCTCAACGTTGACGACGATGTTCTCCTCGCAGCAAAGCAGCGCGCCGCACTCGATGGCGTTTCCGTCGGGCAGGCTCTGTCCGAATTGGCGCGACAGGGTTTGACGCAGGGGAGAAGCAGGCGCTCGCGCAATGGCGTGCCACTGATCCCGAAGGCGAAGAATCGGGTCACTGTCTCGATGGTTCAGGAACTCACGGATGAGTCGCCGTGACCGCACTACCGGATGTCAACGTACTTGTGGCACTGCTCGATCCTGGGCATGAGTTCCACGATGTGGCGCATCGTTGGTTCGGCAAACGTACGACCGCTTGGGCGACCTGCCCGCTCACAGAGAACGGCACAATCAGGGTGATCAGCCATCCGCGCTATCCCAACTCGACTGGGACAGCGTCGGCTGCGGCGGACCTCGTGCGGCGGCTGTGTGAGCTGCCGGGACACGTCTTTTGGCCAGATGACGTGAGCCTTCTGGACCCCGAGATCTGCGACCTCGACCGACTCACGAGTTCAGGTCAAGTCACGGACTCGTACTTGCTCGCCCTGGCGGTATCACACGCAGGCAGCCTGGTGACCTTCGACAAGCGGCTGGTGACGATGGCAATTCCGGGCGGCGACACCGTGGTCTCCGTCCTGAGTTGACGCGCGTCCAGCGACTACTCAGGGCCGCTACGGAACGGCGAATTCCCTGAGCGCCAGCACGGCACTCATCTGCTGTTGCGCCTGACTGCGTCACCAACGGCTGGCAACAAGGTCGGCACCCGGGTAAACGGCACCAGTGCGCGCAGCAGCAGCCTTGGCGAG
>JALOLM010000233.1 GCA_025455985.1 Candidatus Nanopelagicales bacterium
GGACATCGTGCTTGGGATCGCCCATGCGATGCGGGTGCCCGGACAGCCGCACACCGCGGAGTTCTGCATCGCGATCGCCGACGAGATCCACGGCCGGGGCGCGGGCCGGCTCATGACGCAGACGCTTGCAGCCGAGGCCTCCCGAAACGGCATCGACCACCTGACCGGATACATGCTGGCCACGAACGAGGCGCCCGCGAAGTTGCTGGCGGGCGTTGGGGACGTGGTCCACGACCAGATGTCCGCGGGGACCCGGGAGATGACGGTTCGGCTGGCGCACAACGGTTGATCCGTTGCCGCCGCCGAAAGTGGGCACGGGCACTGCCGGTTTGCCATGTTTCAGCGGCCATAACCCGTCGATACCGGATAAATCGGGCCTACGTTCCTCGCAAAGATGGCACTTTCCGGAATCCGTCTTCGGTCCGTGCCACTTTTCGGCGGTCCATCCGCTGGAACTGTCCCCTCGGCACTCAGTCCCGGCCGAAGAGGTCGCGGGTGTAGACCTTGTCGACCATCTCCTCGTGCATCCGGTTGGCGACGATCAGCGACGAGCGGGCCTTGAAGTCGTCCAGGTCACGGACGACCTCGGAGTTGTAGAACGTGTCCTCGCTGAGCACCGGCTCGTAGACGATCACCTCCACCCCCTTGGCCTTCAGCCGCTTCATGATGCCCTGGACGCTGGAGGTGCGGATATTGTCCGAGCCCTCCTTCATCACCAGCCGATAGATGCCCACCACCTGGGGTTCGAGGGCCAAGATCCGCTCGGCGACGAAGTCCTTACGCGTCCGGTTGGAATCCACCACCGCGCGGATCAGATGTTGCGGGACGTCCTGATAGTTGGCCAGCAGTTGCTTGGTGTCCTTCGGCAGGCAGTAGCCCCCGTAGCCGAACGACGGGTTGTTGTACCCCTGCCCCACCCGTGGGTCCAGACTCACCCCTTCGATGATGTCGCGGGTGTCCATCCCGTGGCTGGAGGCGAACGTGTCCAACTCATTGAAGAACGCCACCCGGATGGCCAGGTAGGTGTTCGCGAACAGCTTGATCGCCTCGGCCTGCTTCGCGTCGGTGACCAGGACCGGGACGTCGGGCGACAGTGCGCCCTCCCGCATCAACTGCGCGAACTGCTCGCCGCGTTCGGAACGCTGACCGACGACGATGCGCGAAGGGTGGAGGTTGTCGAACAGCGCTTTGCCCTCCCGCAGGAACTCCGGGGCGAACAGGATCGCATCCGTGTCGTGCTCGGCACACATCCGATCGCTGAACCCCACCGGCACCGTCGACTTGATCACGATCGTCGCGTCGGGGTTGACCTCACGGACCTGCGTGATCACCGATTCGACAGAACTGGTGTTGAAGAAGTCGGCCACCGGGTCGTAGTCGGTGGGCGTTGCCACGATCACGAACCGGGCGCCGGCATAGGCCTGAACGGCATCGGACGTGGCCCGCAGGTTCAAGGGGACCTCGGCCAGGAAGCGCTCGATCTCGGCATCCTCGATCGGCGAGCGCGCGGAGTTGATCGCCTCAACCCGACCCGCGTCAATGTCGAAGGCCACCACTTCGTGCTTCTGGGCCAGCAGAACCGCATTGGACAAACCGACATAGCCCATCCCGGCGACAGCGATCTTCACGAGTCGAATCGTAGTTGCGTCGCGCCGGTAACCCTGAAGCGCTACCGACCGCTAGCCTTCAGGTTCACCCCCACCGAGCAGGAGCAAGCATGCGCACACCCCTGGTAGTCCTGGCAGCAGCGGCATTCGTGGGTGGTCTCGCGGCCCCCGCCACGGCCGCCGACATGGTCCCTGTGAAGCTCAAGCTCAAGAACTGCGACGGCTGCAGCGTCTCGGCCACATGGAGCAAGGGCGGCAAGGTCACGAGCAAGTACAAGTCGGCCACCAAGAAGGTCAGCGGTAACAAGGCCCTGACGTTCAACGTGCCCAAGGGCTACTACATGTACTTCACCGCGACCAGCAAGAAGGCTGCCGTTGATGCCGCCAGCGTGCTCGTGACCCAGTTCGTCGGCACGCAGCCGGGCGACTCGGTGAGCCCCACCAAGGCCAAGACCCTCAACGAGGGCGCCTACTATTGCCTGACCGCGAAGAAGCAGACGATCACAGCGCGCGCATCTCTGGTGTCACAGGGTGGCGCCGCCCTTCTGGCACTGTGGGCCAACCCGCAACTCAAGGGGACGGGCACCACGATCCAGGACGGGATCATGGGCATGTACGGCACCCAGAACACCCTGATCTGCAAGGGCAAGTACTACTGATCAACGCACCACGCACACCGGCGGCCGCTAGCCTTGCAAGCGTGAAACTGCTGGCCGCTGGAGTGATCGCCGCAGTCACCGCGGGGTCGGTCACCTGGGCTGCCGCAGCACCCCAGCAACAACCCTCCGCCGAATCCAAGACCCAACCCGGCGCCTACTGGCCCACCATGCGCCACGACCTGCGCAACACCGGCGCGTCGGACCTGCCGGGCCTGGACCCGGGCACGAAACCGTGGTCCTTCCAGACCGGCAAGGGGATCTTCTCGACCCCGGTCATCGCCGCCGACGGCACGACCTACGTCGGATCGGCCGACCACAACCTCTACGGGTTGTCCGAGGAGGGCCAGGAGGTCTGGCGGTTCGAGACGGGCGAGATCATCGACACGGCACCAGCGCTACTCGACGACGACAGCCTGATCATCGGCTCGGGGGACGAGAAGATGTACAAGGTCAGCACCGACCCCGCCGTCCCGTCGCACCAACGCGAGGTGTGGAGCTTCGAACCCACGCTGCCACCGGTCGAAGGGCAGCTGGTGTCGTGGTGGGAGGGCAGCCCGAACGTCGGCCCGGACGGGGTGATCTACCAGGGCAACACCGGCGGCGGAGCGTACGCGGTCAACCCGGACGGCTCGCAGAAATGGGCCTATCAGGCGCAGAACGCGGTGTGGACCGTCCCGGCGATGGACGACTCGGGCACCACCTACTGGGGATCGGTGGACCTGCGCCTTTTCGCCCTCAACGCCGACGGCACACAGAAGTGGCAGCGCACGACTCTCGGCTACGTCACCTCGTCCCCCGCGCTCGGCCCGGACGGGACGTTGTACGCGGGATCGTTCGACGGGACCATGTACGCGCTGGACTCCGCTGACGGCTCCGTGAAGTGGAAGCTGCAGACCGGCGATCACATCTACGCCTCCCCCGCGCTCGTCGAGAACGACGGGCAACTCGAACAGATCATCATCGGCTCCACAGACGGTCTGCTCTACTCGGTGAACCCCGACGGAGAACTGCTGTGGACCTACGACACCGGTGCCCCGATCCGCAGCTCGCCAGTGGTCGGGCAGGCGCCGGTGGCCGGCGGCACCCCCATCGTCTACGCCGGCGCAGCAAATGGTCGGGTGGTCGCGGTGAACGTCAACGACGGTTCGCTGCGCTGGAGTTACGACACCACGTCCAGCGAACCCACGCTCGCCTCACGCAACCAGCTCAACTCCTCTCCGGCGCTTGGGCCGAAGGGTGTCTACACAGGCAGCCAGGACGGCGCCGTTTGGTACGTGCCGTACGACTACTGCCTGCGGCCGGGGCAGAGCGACCCACGCTGCGACGAGTTCGAACTGCCCACCGATGGCATGTACCTGTTCGGTGTCGACGTGGGCGGCGGGCTGGTTCCGCAGACCTCCCCCGCGCGGATCAGCCCCGCCGGCTACATGACCGGGCGCATCGTGGTGCGCCAGCAGGGACGCACCGTACCTGCGCGCCTCGTGCCCGGTCCCGACCTCAACCGGCTCGTGAGCGTCGAACCCGCCGTCGAGGTGGATGTCTCGGTATCCGGCGACGGCCGGTACGTGTTCGTAAGGCCGCTGGAACTGCTCGACCCCAGCACCACCTACCGGGTGACGCTGCAAGGTGTGGTCACCACCGGCGGCCCGCGATTGGGCAACGTCGACCTCGGCAGTGGTGAGCTGCAGCCGTTCCAGGGGTCGTTCACGGTGCGCACCGGGGATGACGGCACATCGTGGAACCCGCGCGTGGGCGCTGACGAGACCTCGGGACTGTCGCTGTCGCGTTTGGCGGTTCCAATGCCCGCCATGCTCACCAGCGTCAACCAGATCGGCTTCGACTTCTACGACTGGATCGGGGGCGCAGTGCGTACCTCGACGGACTCCGCTGTGGTGTGGTTCGTCGGCGCCCAGCGCGACGAGGACGGCACGATCGTCGCCGACCCCTCGTCGCTGTTCGCGTTCCCGGTCGCCGGCCAGATGCGCGGCGGCACATTCGCATTCAACGCGACCGGTGTGAATCTGTGGTTCACGTTCGGTCCGGTACCTCTGCAACGCTTCGACCTGCGCGGCACATTCGACTCTGCCGGAACGATCCGCGCGGATTCCCAGTTCCTCGCCGAAGCTGTGTGCGCGGACATCCCCGGGTACGGCTCGCAGATTCCGGCCACCGGCATGTGCGACACCCAAGGCGTCATCACCGCGGCCGGCACGTTCCTGGGGGAACAAACCGACGCCTCCCCGGCCGTCAAGCGGGTGCCCGGGATGCGGGTCGGCGAGATCATTTACACGCCGGGGGCACCGGCGACGCTGTCTGCCACGATCGACGTCCCCACCCGCTACACCAGCGATGAGCACTTCGCGTCGATCCTGCTGGTCGACGACCAGGGACTGCCGGTCCCCATCGACTACTACAGCAAGACCGAGATCCGGACCGACGCGGACAAGCAGATCACAGGGGTCACCGTCACCGTGGACGAACAA
>JALOLM010000234.1 GCA_025455985.1 Candidatus Nanopelagicales bacterium
TGGGCTTGTATGACTTCTGTTGCTGGCGGCGACGGTTATCACGCACGCCTACCCGGGTGGCTCAACGCCGACCGCGTCAGTCCTCGTAACCCTCGAGGTCATGCAAGATGTCGTCCGACAGAGTCTCCTCGAGCCCGCCGTCCTCCTCGAAGTGCATGGCCGACTCCTCCGCGGACAGGTCCGAGGTGTCATGGGTGTCCCACGCGATCTCTTCGGAGACCCGGTCGCGGCCGCCTTCGTCATCCTGTGAGATGAGATGCCCGACGCGGTGGTCATCCCCGTCCCGGATCTGTGTGAACGCCGGGCCGTCGGTGCCGAGTTCCCTGCTCAACTCATCCCAGAGCTGGGCCACAACTTCGTCGCCGGGGCGGTCCCCGAACTCCCTGGTCATGATGGCTCCTCCGGTCGGACCACAGCGGCTGCTGCTGTGGAGGCCGCTTCAGGGTCGAGATAGGTGCCAGGTCCGGTCGGTCGCAAGTCGCCGTCCAACTCGTAGACCAGCGGGATTCCGGTGGGAATGTTCAAGGCCGCGATGTCGGCATCGGAGATGCCCTCCAGATGCTTGACCATGGCCCGCAGCGAGTTGCCGTGAGCACCGATCATCACCGTGCCGTAGGTCCGAAGATCGGGCACCACGGCGTCGTACCAGTACGGCAACATGCGCCCGACGACGTCCTTGAGGCATTCGGTCAGCGGCCGGATCTCCGGGGGCAACTGCGAGTAGCGCGGGTCGTCGAACTGTGAGTACTCGTCGTCGGCCGCGATGGGCGGCGGGGGAGTGTCGTAGGAGCGGCGCCACAGCATGAACTGTTCCTCGCCGTATTCCTCAAGCGTCTGCTTCTTGTTCTTGCCCTGCAGTGCACCGTAGTGACGTTCGTTGAGCCGCCAGGACCGGCGCACAGGGATCCATTGGCGGTCGCACTGCTCAAGGGCGAGGTTCGTGGTCCGGATGGCCCGGCGCAGCACCGAGGTGTGGACGACGTCGGGCAGCATGCCCGAGGAACTCAGCAAGTCGCCGGCCCGACCGGCCTCGCTGACGCCCTTCTCGGTGAGGTTCACGTCCACCCAGCCGGTGAACAGGTTGAGGGCGTTCCATTCACTTTCACCGTGGCGAAGAAGGATCAGTGTGCTCATGAGCCCACCGTATCCGCCTCGCGCCGAGGTGGCTGTCAGGAGTCCGGATCAGTCGACCGGGCGCAGATGCTCGAATGCTGCGAGGTTGGCCGTCGGCTCGCCGCGGGAAAGGCGCCATCGCCATTCCCGCTCGATCGCGGATCTGAATCCCATCTCCAGGATCGTGTTGAAGGAACCGTCGGCTTCGCTGAGGATCGACCCCATCACCTGGTCCAAGAGATCCACCGTCACGGCGGCGTCAGGGATGCGGGCGACCAGGTAGATGTCACCGAGTTGATCGATCGCATACGACACAGCGAACAGTCGCCGGTTGCGTTCGAGCAACCAACGATGCACCTCGGCGGTGTTCTCGTCGGGGTGCCGGGACACGAAGGCGTTCACTGACAACGAGTGCGAGCCCGCCTGCAGCGAGCAGGTGGTGCGCAACTTGTGTTCCCCGGGGAGCACAACGGTGAAAACGTCGCCATCGCGTTCGTAGTCGAGTCCGGAAGCCCCCAGCCATGCGGACACCGCGTCGATCATGCGTACCGTCTCAGCAGGACCGGCTGCTCGGCCAGCGCGGATCGATAGACGCCCAGAGTCGCCTCGGCAGTGGCACTCCAACTGAACTTCTCTGCGTGGACTCTGGCGGCTCGTGCCATCCAGTCCCGCCGGCCTGGAACCAACAACACCGACTCCAAGGCGGTGGCGAAATCGCCGGGATCGTGCCCAGGAACCAGCACCCCGCCATCAGCGACAGCGGTGGTGAGTCCGCCCACGCGGCTGGCCACCACAGGGGTCCCGCAGGCCTGGGCCTCCACAGCGACCAGGCCGAACGACTCCGAGTAGCTCGGGACCACCACGACGTCCGCCGCCCGGAACAGATCGGGTAGGTCCTGTCTGCCGACGGGCGCCATCATGTGCACCACGTCCTGCAGACCCAAGCGTTCGATCTGGGCGGGAAGGTCCGAGGCGCGTTCGATGCCGTTCCCGGACGGGCCACCGTTGATGATCACCTTCAGGCGGGGTCGAAGATCGGGGTGTCGAGCCAGCAGTTCTGCCGCGGCCGCCACCAGCACGTCTGGCGCCTTCAGCGGCTGCAGACGTCCCACGAAGAGCAGCACGATGTCGTCCTTGCGAAGACCGTGGACGGCCCGGGCGGCAGCCTGGTCGCCCGGAGAGAAGGCGGCGAGGTCGACGCCCGGAAGCGCCACCGCGACCCGCTCGGGGTCGGCGCCGTACAGCGCGATCAGGTCTTCGGCCTCAGTCTCGGTATTGGCTATTAGCCGGTCGGCGGCATTCACCACTTGTTCCTCGCCCAGTACCCGCTCGTAGGGTTCGGGCTTGTCGCCTGCTGCCATCGTCAGATTTTTGACCTTGGCCATCGTGTGCATGCTGTGGATCAGCGGGATCTGCCAACGTTCGGCCGCCACCCAGCCGACCTGGCCGGAAAGCCAGTAGTGGGAGTGGACGACGTCGTAGTAGCCCTCGGGCCTGTGCGCTTCGGCCCTCAGGACTGAGGCGGTGAACGCACACAATTGTGTTGGCAGCAGTTCCTTGCGTAAGCCCTCATACGGGCCGGCCGCGACGTGGTGGACGCTGACGCCATCGACGACCTCGACCACGGGTGGTTGATCGCTACTCGTGGCGCGGGTGAAGATCTCCACCTCTGTGCCCTTCGCGGCCAGTTGCCGAGCCACCTCGAGGACGTAGACGTTCATCCCACCGGCGTCGCCACTTCCCGGAACCGCCAATGGCGAAGTGTGCATCGAGACCATAGCCACCCGGCGCACAGCATGCATGTCACTAGTTTCCCTGAGGTCGCGTGATCGCGCCGGACAGGGTGGGTCTTTCAGGCGCTGATCAGCACCTGTTCCGCGGTCTCGTCGGCAGTCGTCCACTGCGCTTTCAGGGTGGGCCGGCGATCCGGTCCGCGTTCGATGTCCCATTTCATGATGACCATGGGGACCTCCTTCGTGCTCTGAACGGAAATATACGCCATAGTTAACGAAAGATGAACGACAGGTGGATACTGGGCGCGTCTGGACCGGACTTTCCAAGCCTTAGCGCCACATCTGAGTGTTCACGCCCCTGCTGCGCACAGCTGGTTTTGGCCGGTCCGGACCGCGGATCAAGGAATACGGACGGTGAACACGTGGCAACGCGACGGACCGTGTCGCGCCGGTGGCGCACCTTGTAAGGCGCCGCTACGTAATCTTTAGGTGTGACGGGCGTCTGGGTTGCCGTGGCTGGCCTCGTGGGGCTGGCGATCGGCTGGGGCCTGGCCAGGGCCAGCTCGCGTGGCCAGCATCTCCCGGAGGCTTCGACAACCCCGGCGCAAGTCGATATCGACCGGATC
The DNA here is from genome assembly GCA_025455985.1 of Candidatus Nanopelagicales bacterium. Taxonomy (GTDB): domain Bacteria; phylum Actinomycetota; class Actinomycetes; order S36-B12; family UBA10799; genus JADKAV01. Next base: position 3,473 of record JALOLM010000234.1, read on the forward strand.
TTGGCCGCCTTGCCCGGGGCATCCCTGCTGGTCGATGCCTCCGGGGTGCCGGTGCGGGTCAGCAACCAGGCCCTGGCGCTCACCCTTGTCCACAACGGCCGGATCGCCATTCCCGAAATCACGGCCATGGTCGCCGATGTTCGCCGGGACTCGATCGTTCGTGAACATGACGTGACCGTGCGCAGGCCTCCTCTGGGCAAGGGCCAGATCACGCTGCGGCTACGCGTGGCGCCGCTCGACGCCAACGCCGTATTGGTAGTAGCCGAGGACCTCTCAGAATCCCATCGCGTCGATGCCGTGCGCCGTGACTTCGTGGCGAACGTGAGCCACGAACTCAAGACCCCTATTGGAGCTTTGAGTCTGCTGGCCGAGGCCATCCTCAGCTCAGCCGACGAACCGGAGGCCGTACGGCACTTCGCTGGTCGGATGGAGGCCGAGGCGGGGCGTCTCAGCGACCTCGTGGGCGATCTCATCGACCTCAGCCGGCTGCAGGGCGCCGACCCGCTCAAGGACGCCGAACCGATCCACGTGGATGCTCTGGTCGCCGAAGCGCTGGACACCATCAAGCTGCTGGCCCAGAACTCCCAGATCGAAGTCGTGGTCGGCGGTACCCCCGGACTCATGGTCCTTGGCGTCGAGGCCCAGATGATCACCGCGCTGCGCAACCTGCTGACCAACGCCATCAACTACAGCGCGCGGGGCACCCGCGTCGTGGTGACCACGCGGCTGTCCCAGGGGGTGGTCGACATCAGCGTGACCGATCAGGGCATGGGCATCCCGGAGAACGAGTTGAACCGGGTCTTCGAGCGGTTCTACCGGGTCGATCAGGCCCGGTCCCGGGTGACCGGTGGCACCGGACTCGGCCTGGCCATCGTCAAGCACGTGGCCGAGAACCACGGTGGTGAGGTCGGCGTGTGGAGTGTGCTCGGCGAAGGCAGCACGTTCACGCTCAGATTGCCCCCATACACAGCAGAACTCGCGATTCCGAGGATCGCGATTGAGGAGGAGAGTCCCGCATGAGCCGGATCCTGGTGGTCGAGGACGAGCAGTCGTTCAGCGACGCGCTGTCGTTCATGTTGCGCAAGGAGGGCTTCAGTGTCGCAGTGGCGGCTGACGGCATCAGCGCGGTGGAGAG
>JALOLM010000235.1 GCA_025455985.1 Candidatus Nanopelagicales bacterium
TCTACTCGGTCCACCAGGTGCAGATGGCCGCTCAGGCAGAGTCGGACGTTGGGGTGTTGCGCGAACAGGTCCTTGAGCTTGAGGCAGTCCCGGTGCATGAGCGAACCACTGATCTGGAAGTTGCCTTCGGCGTTGGCTGCCCAGAGGATGGCTGACGCGCTGAGGATCGGGATGTGCGAGAGCACGAGCACGGGAGAGTCCGCCGGGACCGCCTGGAGCGTCCGCACGAGCCAGTCGAATTGAGCTTCGTCGACGCCAGCAACGTAGCCTTCGCCGCCGTCGGGCGGAGGTTGAGTGCTGTCGAGCACGATGAAGTGCCACCCGCCTTGAGCGAAGGTGTAGTAGCGCTCGTCGATCCGCAGCATGTCAACCGCGCGCTGTTTGCCCCAGCCGGGCTCGTTGCCCGTGGTCTTGCTCTTGGACTTCTCCCACCCCCACACGTCGTGGTTGCCGATGCACGAGCGGACGGGGAGCGAGCACTCGTCGCGGAGCACCTTATGCCAGAGGTCCCACTGCAGGCGCGTGCGGGCATCATCGGCTGCGAGGCTGTCCATGATGGAATCGCCGCCGGTGAGGATCAATTCGGGCTGATCGGCGAGTTGTTGCAGATGGCGCAGGCACGCGGCCATCCCCTCGCCGGCGCGCTGTTGCGGCTGGACGTGGATATCGGTCAGGTGCGCGACGCGGAGCACGCGCTGGCGTGAGGCGCCCTTCGGAGCCGCTGCGTGAGCTGCGGGACCAGCGCCGCCTGCCAGAACTCCGGCGGCGGCCCCACCCAGAATCTGCAACGTTTCGCGGCGCGTAATGGAACGTGTGATGGAATCATCGTGCATGTCGGGTCCTTTGCAGGAGTGCCTGCCACGTGATAAGAGCCAGTGGCCGAAGCGGGACTCGAACCCGCACGTCCCTGACGGGACACGGGATTTTAAGTCCCGTGCGTCTGCCAATTCCGCCATTCGGCCGGTCGACGCAAGCGTACTGGACCCTCTGGCGCTCCGCAACGGTTGCGTGCTCCCACGCAGCGGCGCTGGGGGCTCGCTGCGCTCGTCCCCAGCCACCCTGCGCTCGTCCCCAGCCACCCTGCGCTCGTCCCCAGCCACCTGCGTGCGCTGGGGGCTCGCTGCGCTCGTCCCCAGCCACCCGCGACGCGATCAGGATCCGTTATAATGCGGGGCCGTATTGTGACCCGACGATCGTACGAACCATGGGAAGGAGCACGCACATGAGCGGCAGGCGAGGAACGAGTCGATGGATGTGGGTTGGATTCGCGGTAGTGACCGCGGCAGCCGTGCTGGCTGCGACCTCGGCCGGTGCCTGGGCGGATCAGGCGGCGGAGCAGAAGGGGGCTGAGTTGATGGACAAGTTCGTCGAGGTTACGGGAGGCAAGGCGGCGTACGAGGCGATCAAGAGCCGCATCGTCAAGGCCGAGGCGACCATGCCGGGCGGCGGGATGACGGGCAAGATGGAGGTGCATGCCGCCTATCCGGACAAGTTCCGCGCCTCGGTCGAGATGCCCGGCGGCAACTTCGAACGTGGCTCAGACGGCAAGACAGTATGGATCAGTCACCCGTCCTTCGGCGCGTCCATCCTCGAGGGCGCTGACCGGGTGTCGGCCATTCGCGAGAGCACCCAGGACCGGTTTGGCCAGTGGCGCAGGATCTATGAGAAAGCCGAGTATACGGGCGATGGAGAGGTCAATGGCGCCGCCTGCTCAAAGGTCGTCCTGACCCTCAAGCCCATCGATCCGAACGTAGAAGAGGCACCGGTCACGGCCTACATCGCCAAGGACTCGGGGTTGATCGTGAAATGGACCACGCAGATGACGACGCCCCAGGGCGAGCTGGAGGTTGACGTCCGGCTGGGTGATTACAAGAAGGTCGGTGACGTGCTCATTCCCCACACGATGAAAGTCTCCGCCCAGGGGCTCGAGCAGAGTGTCACCGTGCAGGAAATGCAGGTGAATGTCGAGATTCCTGTGGACAAGTTCGAGCTGCCGGAGGCCGTCAAGGCGCAACTCGAGAGCAAGTGAGTGGCCAGCAAGAAATGAAACAAGTCCGGCGGTGCAGTGGAGTGTTCACCGCCGGACTTGAGAGGAGCTGGGTCGCTTGCCTCGTCGACCCAGCTGGAGGACGGTCAGGACGTTCAGTCGCCCTTCTGCAGCACCACGTAGAGCGTCCGGCCATCACGCTCGGCCAACAGCAGCAGTGACTTCGCGTCCTTCGCTTCGCTCACCAGACGAGCGAATTCGTTCGCGTCCTTGACGCTGTGGCGATTGACCTCGCGGATGATCGTACCCGGCTGCAGCCCGGATGCCGCGGCGACCGAATTCGGATCGACGCCAGTCACCACCACGCCGCTGTTCGGCTCGACATTGAGTTGGGCCGCCAGCTGCGGGTCGATCGTCTGTACGCTCAGACCCCAGGACGACTCCACCGAAGCAGGTCCGGTTGCCGCCACGAGGTTCTCCTCGGGCAGCTCACCGACCGTCACCGACACGGTCTGACGCTTGCCGTCACGCAGCAGCTCCAAACTCACCGATGTGTTGGGCTTGATCATCGCCACGCGATTGCGAAAGTGCGTGATGTCCTTGACCGGCTCACCTTCCAGAGCCACGATCACGTCACCGCGCTGCACGCCGGCGGCGGTGGCCGGCCCGTCGCTGGTCACGTCGCCGACCAACACTCCGGTCGTCTCACCGAGTCCGAAAGAGCTGGCCAGTTCCGGCGTGAGCGCCTGGATCATGATGCCCAGGTAACCACGCGTGACCGAGCCATGTTCCATCAGCTGGTCGCAGATCTGCCGGGCCATGTTCATCGGAATCGCGAAGCCGATCCCGTTGTAGCCGCCGCTGCGGCTGATGATCGCCGTGTTGATCCCCACGGCTTCACCCCGCAGGTTGACCAGCGGGCCGCCCGAGTTGCCCGGATTGATTGCCGCATCCGTCTGGATGAAGTTCTCGTAGTCTGTAATCCCCATGCCGTCCCGCTCCTTGGCGCTGACGATGCCCGAGGTGACCGTGCCGGTCAGGCCGAACGGGCTGCCGATCGCCAGCACCCACTCGCCGACCTCCAGCGCATCGGAGTCACCCATCGGGAGCACTGGCAGGTCGTTGGCATCGACTTTGATCAACGCCACGTCCGTCCGCTTGTCGGTGCCCACGACCTTCGCTTCCAGACGACGCCCGTCGTGCAGCGACACTTCCAGCTTGTCCGCGCCGCCGACGACATGACTATTGGTCAGGATGTACCCGTCCTTCGAGATCACGAACCCGGACCCTTCACCGACCATCGGCTGGTTTGGCCGCGGCATCGGGAACTCTGGTAATCGATCACCAAAGAACCGCTTCAACAGCTCGTCGGGGATCTGCCCGCGCAGGCCGTCGAAACCCTGGTCATTGCCGGTCATCATGTGCTGCCGCGTCGCCTTGATATAGACGACCGCCGGCGATACCTGCCGCGTCACAGCCGTGAAGGCCTTCCCCGTTTCCGCCACGCTGGCGATTGCCTGGCCGTCGGCGTTGTTGGCAGTGGCATGACTGTCGAGCATCCAGCCGGCCGATACTGAGACTGCTCCCACCAACAACAGAGCCGCCAGCAACGCGCTACGCGGCGAGCGGCCACCAAGACTTTGCATCGTGTGTGTCATTGTGCTTTCTCCTGTGCTTTTTCCAACGCAGTTGTTTCGTACGTTCAGTCAGCTCTTACCTATCCCCGTGTCACCTGTGGGTCACGGACGCGATCTGGCAGATGCAAGTGGCGTGCCGGACGCTGCGCGAGAACGGGAGGGCGAGGCTCCTGCCGAGCCGCAGGAGGGCGAGGCGCACACGGGAGGGCGAGGCTCCTGCCGAGCCGCAGGAGGGCGAGCGCATACGGGAGGGCGAGGCGCATACGGGAGGGCGAGGCTCCTGCCGAGCCGCTCCTTCCTATTTCTGCAATCCGCCGGCAATTCCCACTAAGATTGCCCTGCCTGATTCTCTCTCGACGACCTGCGGTGTGGCAAAATGCCCCGGCGTGGCGGAACACCGCGTGCGGGAGCCATGACGACGCGCGAAATCTGCAAGCACGAGGGAGGGGCGAGTTTACAGGGACAAACGCCTCGTCACTTGGTGATCCGTGTTCGCTACTCGTACCTCGCGAATACGGCTCGGCAGGAGCCTCGCCCTCCCGACGTTGCCTCGCCCTCCCGAATGCGGCTCGGCAGGAGCCTCGCCCTCCCGCGGCTCGGCAGGAGCCTCGCCCTCCCGAATGCGGCTCGGCAGGAGCCTCGCCCTCCCGAGCGCGCCTCGCCCTCCCGACGTTGCCTCGCCCTCTGTCCTCTCTCCTCTCTACTCTCT